>CAYTWV010000022.1:0-17106 GCA_964442235.1 uncultured Myxococcales bacterium
GCATAGAATCAAGCTCACCAGAGCCCGGGTCTAATCATTCGACGGTTTGGTCTGGTCGGAAAGGGAGGGATGAGGGAGGAGGGATGAGGGAGGAAGGATGATGGATGAGGGAAGAATCCCCTCTCCCGACGGGAGAGGGCAGGGTGAGGGCTCGAGGGAGGAGGGAGGAGGGGTGCCGTATTGGTGAGAGGCCGGTTCGTGAAAGGTATCCGATTCGGGGCGGGCACTTTCGGCAGACTTGACCTGGCTCCCCAGGGTCACGTATAACCAGAAATCGCATAACTACTCAATTGGAGGGCCTCTACATGATGGGTGCGCTTATCATTCTGCTCAATGTTGCTGCCTTGGTCGTGATTATCACTCTCTTCCGACGGGGGTCATGGTTGGCCCTGCTGCCCACCTTGGGCGCAAGTGTGCAACTGATTTACCCCGGAGTAATTGGGGCGGTCATGATGACTGTTGTGGCTGGGCTGGCCGTGGCGTTGTGGCTGGCTCGAGGGGGTTCGGCCGAACTCAAGGCGACGGGAGGTGGGTGGAAGGGCTTCCTTTGCATGCCAGATGTCCGCCATGCGGACAAAGCCACCGAGGCTTACAACCCTGTTTCTGCGGGCGGCCTTCATGTGGTGGGAACCTTGCTCGGGGTCTTTGGTTTGTTTATCGCCGCCACGGGTATCCTGGCCGGGCTGATGATTTGGTTCGATTCTGACCTGTTCGATGTTCTGCGGGCTTGGGACAAGGCGGAAGACCATTTTGATGGACGGTTTTTTGGGGGTCTGGCGGTGATGGTCAGCATGAACCTGCTCGGTTTGGCCGTGCTGGCATTTGGAAAGGTCCAGCACTTCATGCGTGAAGTGCTTTGGGTACAGAGTCAGCAGTTGGAAGTCATGCGACAAACGCTGCCGAAGGCTCCTATCCCGAAGGCAGAGGAGCCAACAACGGCTCCGGTTGACATGCCCCAGGGCTAGGCGTCGGAGTATCAGCAAACCCATTCCGAAAGGAGGGTGGTCCATGGACTTTTTCTGGTTCTGGCGCGGTCCCAGCACTCTACACAGTCATCTGTGGCGAGAGTCCGTCTGGCACAAGCGTTTTGCGTATTTGATGCTATTTGGCGCCGGGGCAGCAGTGCTTAGCCTGCTGATGCCCTGGGTTAACATTGGCGAGAAAATGACCGGGCTGGAGTTATCGACTCGTGCGTTTGACGCGTTGGTCGATCTGTTCGGCTCTGACAAGAAGAACGGCGGCGGTGGAACGATTCTTGGCAACGAGACCATGGCCGCGTTGGCGACGCTGGGGCTTTCCCTTGCATTGTTCCTGGTAGGCGTTGGGGTGATGGGAATTGCTGGCATATATGCCTCATATAGATATCTCGGCAATCGCAAATCCGCTCCTTACGCCGTTTCCATCGCACCAGTCATATGGCTTCTGGCTGGCGCCCTCTTCTGGACTGCAGCAAGTGCTCTTTCCAAGGGAAGCAAAGACGATCCTTTCTTGCGACTGGCATTAGAAGGGTTGTTCGAGGGCTTCTCTCGAGGAGATTCGGGGGAGCGAGAAGATTTCTTAACGGCCGCCCCGGCTGTGTTCTTTTATGGAACCCTGGCCTTGATGCTAGGAACGACCCTTATGGCCAGGCTGGAACGGAGAAGATGGCGGGAGGCCGGGAAGCCCAATTCTAAGGAATGCCTGGAGGGAGCGGCCGGCGGGACAGGATCCGCCAACGCCCCTGGCAAGTTCGGAGTAGCCTCTTGGAGCGCCATGCCTCGGTCCAAGCAGAATTGTGTCTTGGTATTTGGAACCTCACTTGCCCTGATGTTCCTTGTATGGGGAGTTGGTCGGGGCTCTGGAAAGGAAGGGTCCGAGGAACGGGGAGGCGGTGCAAATCGCAGCTTGCGGCAGATTGTTCGTGTGCTGGGACATCTGGAATTGCCATCGATGGGTGAGACCATGGACCTCGCACTTAACAAAGTAGCGGGTCTGGCTTTGTGGGTGATGTCGGACTCGCTGCGAGGCGTTCTGGATTTCAGCCCAATGCTGGAGGGCATTCCATGGGGCAAGGACGCTATGGTCCCGGCCCAGTCTTGGGATGGAGCATGGCGAGAAAGGCAGGAGCATCCGGGGGACGAGGAGTACCAGGGAGACGGAGAGTACCAGGGAGACGATGGTGCTCTGTCGGAAACCAACTGGGACGATGAGCCGACCGCCGAGCCCAAGCGCGACGAAGCCCAAGAGGCCGAGCGCCAGGCAAGAGAAGAGAGGAGGCGTTTGGAAACTCTAAAGGCCGAGCAGGCTATGGCCGCTGAAGATGCAAAGAAGGCTGAAGAGGCCCGAGCAGCGGAGGAATCAAAAAAGGCCGAGGAGTCCAAAGCCGTTGAAGAAGCCAAAGCAGCGGAGGAAGCCAAAGCGGCCGAAGAGGCCAAGGCAGTGGAACAGGCAAAGGCTGCCGAAGAGGCCAAGGCGGCCGAAGCCGTGCGTGCGGCCGAGGAAGCAAAAAAGGCCGAAGAGACTAAGGCTGCCGAAGAGGCCAAACGGGTCGAAGAAGAGCGGTTGAAGGCTTCACAGCCCAAGGTCTACCCCGTGGGGAAGATCACCATGGCCGCGTCTTCAACCACCAAAGCGAATTTGTCGGCTAATCCACCCATTCGGTACGATCCCGAGTTGCTTCTGGACGACGTGCCGTCCACGGCTTGGTGTGAGGGGGCCAAGGGCATTGGCAAGGGTGAGTGGGTTGAGTTGCGTTTTGCCCAGGCCATTCCCGTGGTCAAGCTGAGAATCTGGTCGGGCTACCAGAAGATCCTCGCCGATAAGTTTGGCGACCGCTATTTCATTAACGCCAGACCCGAGGAGATTGTGGTGAAGACCGAATCCGGCGAGATGCCCTTTACCCTGCAAGATTACAAAGAGGCGCAGGAGATCGATCTGGACGGCAAGCCGACCCGGTTCGTACGCATCTCCATCAAGAGCGTCTTTGCTGCCAAGTTCAAAGACACCTGCCTTTCGGAAGTGCGTGTCCTGGTAGTCCCATAGTCGTTTACCTTCGTTCTCTTTCCGTTGGGAGAACCCCACCATGATTTCTTTGGCGACACTGATGATGGTGGGATTACATCTATTGGGGCCCGGTTCTCAGGCCGAGGCAGATGCCCAGGTCTGGCCTGTGGTGGACCTGCATGCCGATGTGCTGTTGCGGCTGTGGGACGCGGAGGTCCGGCCCGAGAAGAGGTCGCCGTTGCATGCCTCGGTGGAGAGGCTGCAGGCCGGGGGAACGCTGCTGCAGGTTTTCCCCATCTTTGTGTCGCCCAAACATCAAACGGCGTATCCCCAGGTGCTGCGGCAGGTGGCTCTGTTCCGAAAAATGGTGGATGAGGGGCGCCTGGGGCTCTGGCCGCCTGCAGCGCTGGGTTTGTCGCCCATTCCAGCGCAACCGAAGGTGATGGGCATGCTTGCGCTGGAGGGGGCCCAAGTGTTGGAGGTCGACCCGTCCAGGCTGGACTTGCTGACCCAGCAGGGGCTGCGCATGGTCGGGCTGGTCTGGAGTGGAGGCAACGGTTTTGGGTCTGGCTCCGGAGGCAAACCCTCGAATCGGCCGGGATTGACGCCCCTTGGGGTTGATTTGCTGAAACGCATGGAGCGGCTGGGGTTGATTCTTGATTTGGCCCACGCCGACAGGGCTACCTTTTGGGATGCCATGACCCTCTTTGATGGCCCCGTACTGGTTTCTCATGCTGCAGTACGTGCGCTTTTTGATGATGAACGCAACCTGGATGACGAACAGCTTCTTGGGCTGTCGCAGAAGTGCGGTCTGGTTGGGCTGTTCTACCACTCCAAGTTCCTGACCGGGCGGCGGCAGGCCACGATGCAGGATTGGATCAAACACCTCGGCTATGTCACCAGGTTGTTTGGTACGGGATTGGCGGCCTTGGGCAGCGATTTTGACGGAGGCATTCATGTCATCAAGGGCGTGGAGGATGCGGGCATGGTTCAGGTGCTGTTAAGGGCGGTCCGGGCATCCGGATTCACCGTGGCTCAGGTTCAAGCCATCGCATCGGGCAACGCCCTGGAATTCTTTCACCGAACAGAAGACCACCCGCCCTGTTTCAGGCCCCTGACGTGGCGCCCTTTGGAGGTGGCCGACCTGGCGAAGGACACTGCTTCGGCGTTTGATCGTTTGTCCACCACATCGGTCCGGCTGTGCCGAAAGGCCGGGCAAGCCCCACCGCACCTGACTTTCCGGCCCTTGGGGTTTCCCATGACCCATCTGGCTATGCGGCTAACCTCCAAGACACCCTCCCAGGCCGTCACGGTACAACTGCAGGTGGGCTCAAACGGCGATAAACTGGTGCAAGCCGCATGTATAGCCGATGGCCGGCGCTGTCTGCTTCCTTTGTCCACACCAAACACATCGGGCAGTTCACAGCCGCTGCACCTGGTTTTCCCAGAGTTGGGCCAAGGGGCATGCCTTGATGTGATGGATGTGGTGCCGGTGGCCCAAAAGGGCAATCTGCGGTAAGGGTGACCGCGGCCCATCTCTCTCCGGCGCGCTCCGCTGAGGGTGACCGCGGCCCATCCGACTACTTTTCGCTGCGTCCCCCGTTCCGTTCTGCCCACACTGGATGCGGATCCGGCAGTGGCCCCGGTCTCATGGGCGGTTCCTGTGCCTTCGCAAGCTGATTTCTGGATAGGGAGCTGATTCGTGTCAGCCTCCATGTCCCCATTCATCGCATGACCCACCAAGCCGCCCCAGCCCCGTCCCAATACTTCCAAGGTCACCCCGGCAGCAACACGCCGGGTACCGCTTGGCCGGCGTGCCGCCTCGATTACGCGTCGTCGAGCGTCTCGCTGCCCGACGATTGCACGGTCTTCCGTTGTTAGTTTTGCCGCGATGCCACTACCCTTATTGTGCTTCCAGAGGCGGAGATCGCATTATGTGTCAAGCGCTCGGCTCGCATCTCACACAAG
Organism: uncultured Myxococcales bacterium; assembly: GCA_964442235.1. Classification (GTDB taxonomy): domain Bacteria; phylum Myxococcota_A; class UBA9042; order CAIXZC01; family CAIXZC01; genus CAYTWV01. The sequence continues at coordinate 4,951 of CAYTWV010000022.1, forward strand.
TCAACCAACTGTCAGATCTAGCCTACCCCCCGGCAGCGACTGGTTCCCGTACTCGTCATGGGCCGTGTGTCGAAACACTGCAAGGGCCTTGCTTGTAGTCGAGCCGATCGAGCCGTACTTTTTAGCTTGCAAGTTTTCGCCGAGTGGCTGTTAATGGGTTGCGATGATATTGTCTGGACCTTCCCACCGTATAGGGGCTTTTGATGAGACGAAAGTGCGAATTCCGTCGAAGTCTTCTTCTGTGCTGCATTCTAGTCGGCTGCAACCACGGCGGACCTGCCGAAGTGGCGGAAGGTGCGAGGGAGAGCATCGTGCTGGCAGTTGCCGCGACGCCCGACGTGGCCTCCTCAACGGATGATTCTCTGCCACTTCCCGCCGAGACCCCGCTTGAGCTTATGCACGCAGCGCTGGGCTACCTGAACGAGGCGCAGTCGAATCGAGCGCTGGCGGCGATGGCTGAGCCTGGAGCGGCAGAAATTTGGCGTCAGGCGGAAAGTCAAAGCGGGAGGCCTCTTGATAGGGTCGGTGTCATTTTTGATGAGCGCGGGAATGTGCGAATGCTGGATGGTGGCCCGCTGGGACTTCCGGTGGAGTTACACGGCAACGGTCCTGAGGAAATGGGAAGGGAGTTCCTGTTAGATTGGTCCAGTCTTGTCCAAGGTGCCGGGATAGAGATCCAGCTTCATTCGGTGTCGGGCCACCCCGTGAGCGCCGTGCGGTTCACGCAGCATCATCTTGGGCTACCAGTATTCGGTTCTGGAATACTGCTTCGATTAGATGCAGCGGAGGGACTGGTGCATAGTATTCTCGGCACGGTGGTGCCGACGCACCTTCTTCCGGACCAAGAGCTGGTGGTTTCTGAGACGGAAGCGAGGGCTTTGGTGCTCGCCTCAGGCTTGCTTCTTGACCTTCTTGACACCGATTTAGGGGTGTACGACCCTGTGATAATGAAGAGCGAGCCAGGGATGCCGGTGTTAGCTTGGCGGGTGATTGGCCGTGACGAGGCTGAACTTTCCCACAGTTGCTATGTAGATGCCATGACGGGAGATGTGCTGGAAAAGAAAGCCGAATTTATGGCAAGCGAACAAAAAAATGTTTTTTATTACTTTGCATATCAGTGCGGGCCTTTGGATTGCAATTGCAGCCAATTGGCGCTTGGTACGACTGAAAATGTTTGTGAGATGGCTTCAGATATATGGATATACTACAATTCTGCCTACGGAAGGGATGGATGGGACGACAACCATTCGTCGCCGGACCACGACTTGCCGTTCCACGCAGATGTCCCAGGCATCGACTATAATGCATTCTGGGATGGTTTTTTCCGCAGAATGCTTATTAGTCCATCTGCTGTATGCAGTGACGTTATTGGACATGAATTCACACACGGCGTAATCCAGGATGAGGCTGGTTTGCCAAGTAATGCGATTAACGAGGGTCTGTCAGATATTATGGGAGAATTCTTCTCTCAGTCTTTGGGAACTTCCGATTGGGTGGTCAAAACGGGAAGTCCAAATTGTAGCATGGCGGTGAGAAGCCTATACGCCCCCGCCCCGTATCCCGATCACTACTCCAACTACTCGGATACAGCTGCGGACCCAGCGCATTTTAATGCAACCATTATTGGGAAGCTTGGATACCTGCTTGGCCGGCCCGTTCCCCACGTCCATTGGGGAAGGTCTGTAACCGGAGTCGGGCGTGAGTCTGCGCAGAGCCTTTTCTACGACGCCATCGTGGGGGGCTTGAGCAGTTCATCCGGGTACATTGCTTTGAGGGCGGCTCTGAATGATGCAGCCGTGGCGACGGGAAACGGCACAATTATTGCCGCCACAAAAGCAGCAACGGAAGCGGTCGGGCTCTGGTCCATGGATTATGACCTGGGAGTCGATTCAGACAAGGCGGTTCGTTCAGCGGCGTTCACGGTGAACGGTGCGCTGGGCCGTTTCGTGCTTTGGAAGACTGGTACCGGGCTTCTTTCTCTTATTTACAAATTATGCGAGATGGATGAGACATGTGGATGGTATGCAGCGCCAACTGTGGGGCTTACAAGCCATGCAGCTGGCGTTGCAATTCTGGGAACCGCAATGCACTTTATTTGGAAAGAGAATACAAGCAATGCAATGCATTGGCGCTATATGAACTCCAACGGTGCTTTAAGTGCCGAAACGGCCTTGGCATTCAGCACGGATACCGATCTGGATGCTGCCGAGGCCAACGGCCGGGTCTACGTGTTCTGGAAGACACCGGGGGCGGGTGAGCAACCACTGGCCGGTGCGTACTACGGCCGATCATATTGGACTGCATTGCCGCCTCTGCCCGTGGATGCCGTTTCTGCACACGGTCCTGCTGTGGCAGGAGATACAGCAGGGAACGTATGGATCGCTTATGTGCGGAACATTGGAGGGGCTGGACGCACGGTGGTGAGGAAGTACATGGGGGGCACCTGGGGGGCGGAAATGGTCTTCTCGGAAGGTCTACCTGTGAACCAACAGCCGGCTTTGGTTTTTTACCGAAATCGAATACATGTGGCTGCCTCCGCAACCCTACCTTTGAACGCCTTTACCGGCTATGCCTCCTGCTCGATGCCCTGTGGATCTTTAGCAGATTTTACCAGATGGGTAAAGCAGGAAGCTTCCGCAGCGAACTACAGTGTATCCCTGGCACAGGGGGGGCAGTCAACATCCCCATTGTATCTGCTTCATAGAAATATTGGTGTTTCGGATGTTTGGTGGAGAAACAAAAACAGCGAGTAATACCATGAAAACAGCGATCTCGACTCTGCTTTGGTTGGTGATGTTCTCGGGGTGTGGCCAAGCGGGTGGTCAGGATGATGTTGGCAAGAATGGGGGGGACCTGGACGCAGTTTCTGACAGTCGTCTCCCCGATGGGTTGAAGGACTCAGAGCCAGAACTCCCCGGGCTTCAGGAGGTTCAAACAGAGACAGACAAGGGTCCAACGGACACCGGGAAGGAGTTGGATGATATTGATGGGGCCGATACGGGAACGCTAACGGACCTGGATCTCGTTATGGACCTGGATCTCGGCAAGGATTCAAGCGACATTCCTGCTGATTTCGAGGTTGTGCTGGCGTACGAGTGTCCAGCAGGTCTTGATGGGAAGAAAGACTTGATGCCGGAATGCCCGTATGATGATATTTCTTTTATTGCAAACAGTTCATACAACGAACCGGTACAGTTCGAGCTGTTCGATGAATCCGTCGTTCCTGGTCTGCCCGAAGGCTTTGAGCCAGTTGAGGGGCAGAAGCTGGTATTGTTGAGGGTTCGGTGGGCCGATTTCTGGACGGACACTTACGTAGATTTGCTGGGTTGCCCACCCGAGTGGCCCGGCTGCAAAGGCTGCGGAGGGCATTGTTTCCCCCACCAGGACTACGTATACGTAATTGATATAGAGTCCAGAGAACTTGTGTTTTCCGCCAAAGAGACGTTTTCCAGCAAGTCTCAAGTGAAAGCCTGCACGCTGGCTGATGGGTCGCCCATGGCGTTCTGCTGGGAAGTTGAGGTTCCCTCGCAGGAAGTCACAATCCGCTTCTCCAGTCTTGGCTCCAATATGTCCGGGACAACCAACGTAATGGAGGACCAGGTTCAGGTTTATCAAGGCGCCAGTTGGACTTCCCTGGCCACCATCCCGCTTCCGTTGTTCTGAGGGCACTTATCCAATTGTCCCTTTCTGCCGCTTGGGGTAGATTCCGCTCCATCCACGGAGGGGGACATGGATACTCCTGCAACAATCCGAACCATGGAGATCGAGGACCTGACCCGAGTTATGGACCTGGAGAACGCCTGCTTCAGGAATCCCTGGCTGGCGGACATGTTTGTCTCGGAGATGGAAGGGCCCTGCTCTTATGCCCGAGTCATGGAAGTTGACGGGGTCATCGTCGCTTATGCCACCTTCCGGGTCATCTTTGACGAAGCCCACCTGTTCAACATCGGCGTAGGCCCGGAGTATCGAGGCCGGGGTTACAGCAAGATCCTGTTGACTCGGGTTCTGGAAGAGAGTCTGAAATACGGCGGCGAAATGATGTTCCTGGAAGTTCGTGCGACCAACGAACCCGCCCGCAAGCTCTACGAGTCCTATCGGTTCTATCCCATCGGCCGCCGCAAGGGATACTATGAGGACGGCGAAGATGCCGTGGTGATGGAGTGCAAAATACGGGATGCGCTGGGTATTCCGGCACCGCAGACTCCGGGCGGAGGGATGTAAGGGGCGGGGAGGATTAGCGACGGGGGCGAGTCAGGGACGGGGCGTGGGTTCTGGGTGGGGCGGGTATCAGGGACGGGGCGTGGGTTTTTGGGTGAATCAAGGAGTGTACTTGGACGCAAAAGAGATTGTTCTGGGTAATCGAGTCATGCTGGCCCCGCTGGCCGGTGTGGCCGATGCTGCCTTTCGGGCCGTTTGCCGCCTGTTTGGCGCCGGGCCCTTTATCAGCGAGATGGTTTCGGCGCATGGAGTGGCCGTGGGCAGGCAGCCGCTGGTCGCCGAACAAATGGCACTGTTGGAGTTTCAGCGCCCGCTGACGCTGCAGTTGGTGGGCAACAGCCCCGAGATGGTGGTCAGTGGGGCCAAGACAGCCATCGAGTTGAAGGCCGATGCCATCAATCTGAACATGGCCTGCCCCGCACGTAAGATCGTCAATTCGGGCAAAGGTTGTGCCCTGATGAAAGACCCCGGCCTGGCCCGGGAGATCCTGGCGGCCGCTCGAGAGGCCGTGCCGCTGCCACTGACCCTGAAAATTCGGGCCGGTTGGAGCGGTGACGCCATCAATGCGGTGTTGTTTGCCGAAATGGCCCAGGAAGCGGGTTTGCAGGCCGTGATTCTGCATCCTCGAACCGGTGTGCAGCAGTTTACCGGACGCTCGAACTGGGATGTGATTCGCCAGGTCAAACAGGCGGTCAGCATCCCCGTGGTAGGTAATGGCGATATTAAAAGCCCCGAAGATGCCCTGCGCATGATTGAGCAGACCGGCTGTGATGCGGTGATGATCGGGCGCGGATCATACGGAAAACCTTGGATTTTTCAGCAGGTGCTGGATGTCTTGAGGCAGCACAAGGTGTACCCCGTAGAGGAGTTGGTTCCACCAGCGGTCCCGGTGGAAGCGCTAAAGGCGCTGGGCATCCACGAGGTGCCGACGGCAGCGCAACTGGAAGCGAAAGAACTGAGGGCCATTGGCAATATGGTCCTGATCCAGACGGCATTCAGCGCCACGTTCAAGCCCGAATACGTTGTTTGCCGGGAAGTGCGGAAACATCTGCTCTGGTACACCAAAGGGCTGCACGCCAGCGCATCCTTCCGGGCTACCCTGCCTAATCTGATCAGTATCGAAGCCATCCATCGCCTTATCGAGACCTATTTCTTCCGCCCGGATGCCACCTCACTGGACCCGAGGGGCCCGAGCGCTTAAGGTATCGCCCGTTCCAGATTCTTTCACATTGAGTGTTGCCCTACATTGCGGGTAGAGTTGCGGCGAACCACGGAGGTCAGCAGATGGCGTTGGGAAAGAAGGTTGATGTTGAGGGGAAGCGAGTACTGGTCACGGGTGGAGCCCGGGGCATGGGGCGACTGTGGGTGGAGCACTTCTTGGACGACGGCGCCAAGGTGGCCATCTGGGATCGGTCGGCGGAGATGCTGACGGAGTTGAAGGCCGAGCTTGCTGCCAAGGGCCAGAAGGTCTTCATTCAGCCCGTGGACGTCACGGATGAGAAGGGTGTGGGTCGGGCCGTGGACGAGCTGGCTCGAAAATGGGGAGACGTGGACATCCTGGTCAACAACGCCGGTATCGTGATCGGCGGCAAGTTCGAGGATGTGCCCTATTCCGATATGGCAAAGACCGTAGCCGTGAACCTGAATGGTGTGATGCTGGCTACGAAGATGTTCCTGCCCCAGATGATGAAGCGCGGCACCGGCCATCTGATCAACGTGTCGTCGGCATCGGGATTCCTGGGGGTTCCCTACATGCCTGCGTATTCGGCCAGCAAGTGGGCTGTGATCGGGTTCACCGAGTCCATCCGGCTGGAACTGAAGATGGGCGGGTATCACGACATCGGCATCAGTCTGTTCTGCCCTTCGTATGTGGCCACGGGCATGTTCGAAGGGGTCAAGCCGCCTATGCTGACCCCTATACTCACGCCTGAACAGGCCGTGGAACGAGCCTACAAGGCTTTCCGGGCTGGCCATTACCTGATCAAAGAGCCGCTGATGGTCAAGATGACCCCGCTGTTGCGTGCCGTGATGCCGATGAGCCTGTTTGATGCCATCGCCGATCGGATGGGCGTTACGGGGTCTATGAAAGATTGGACCGGCCACACCTAAACATGGCCGTCTCGACCATCGATCATCCCTTTCGACTGCGCTCAAGGCGGGCCGGGGGGCTGCGTTGGCCGCCGGGAATTCGGGGTCCCTTGGTGTGTCTGTGCCACGACCGTAAGGGAGTGGGCGCGCCGATTGGTGCTTTGCTGGTCGGCGAATCCTATGGGGGACTAAACATGGCCATCTCGCCGGTCGATCTGGCCATGTTCGGTTGGCAAAACGCAGGATCGTGCGCAGATTCCCGTCTGTTTGTTAGTAAGACCAATTAAGAAATATCATGGAGATGAGCATGAAAACGATTCGGGTTCAATTGGCGGCCCTCTCGCTGGTTTTGATGTCTGTTTCGCCGGCATTTGCCCAAGAAGAAAGCGAAGAAGCGCCCGTGGGGCGTGCCAGCACCTGCCCCAAAGAGACCGACGAGATGAAGACCGGCACGGCCATCATCCACAATCGCCACATGCGTATCTTCGTGGGGGGGCAACTCCAATTCCAGTCGGCCCTGTTCACGGGCGAGGACAATCTGTTGTCCAACGGCGATCTGGCCGAACAAGAGGGCTTCCGAATCCGCCGCGCCCGAATTAAGGTCGGCGGAGAGATGGGCAAAATGGTCTCGTTCTCGTTGGCCGTGGAACTTCATGACAAAGAGGACAGCGGCGGCACTCTGGTGGACGCCTTCCTGGACTTCCACCCCATCGAGTACTTCGGCCTAAAAGCCGGTGCCTTTGAACTGCCTTTCGCCCGCTCCACCGAAGTCTCAAGCACTCGGCAGGCCCTGATTGAGCGGCCCATGGCCGTGCGTTTTATGGCCCCCAGACGCCAGGCCGGCGCCACGGTTTACACCCAGCTTTGGGACGAACGCATCCGCCTGGAAGTGGGCGTCTTTAATGCCCTGAACCGCACCGAATCCGGCTTCTACGGCGGATACGACCCCATCAGCCAGACCCTTGGCAACACCTACGGACGATTTGTCTATGCGGCCCGATTGGACTTCGCTCCCCTTGGGGCCATGTCCGCCAATCTGCCCGATATCACCAAAGACCATCGCCCCAGACTGAACCTGGGCGGCGGCGTCTTCTACAACGACGGCGCCCCCTACAAGGTCACGGCCTTCACCGGTGACATCCACTTCAAGTGGTACGGCTTTGCACTGTTGGGCGGATATCTGTTCGACACGACCTCGCCTTCCGAAGACCCCAACACCGTCACGAAGGTGGTCACCGAATTCGACCGCTCGGCCTGGTTCGTAGAAGCCGACTACACCATCCTGCGCCGCATGCTGGGTGTGCACGCACGGTATGAATGGCTGGATACCAACAGCGAGTTGGAAAACGAAGGCGACCAGGACATCGCCAGCGTCGGCTTCAGCGTCTACGCCATGGACCAACTGGTCAAGGTCCAGGTGGACTACCAGTTGCGCATGGAACGAGAAGGCAAAGACCTGGATAACGACACTCTCATGGCCCAACTCCAGTTCGTGTTTTAGGCGCTCTCGAAGCTGAGTTTTACGGGAACGATGGAGGGTGTCATGAAACGTGTAAACAAGATGATTTTGCTGGCAGCGCTGGCCCTTTCGGCAGCGTGCGCCAGAGAGGTTCAGCAAGAAGACCAACTGTTGGCCAAAAAGACCGATTCGGCCCTGGAACTGATCGGCGGTCCGGCGGCCCTTTCGCAGGTGGGAGACTATCTGCTGAAGAACGACAAAATTCGATTTGTGGTCGGAGGCCCCGAGCACTCCTGGTCCTTTGGCATCTTTGGGGGCAGCGTCATCGATGCGGATCTGGTGCGCACCGAAGGGCCGCTCCAGGACGGCATGGGCAAGGACGCCTTTGGGGAACTTTTCCCCACCGTGAATCTGGCCACGCCCAATCCGGTGCCCGATCAAGTCGAAGTGCTTGAGGATGGCAGCAACGGCGAAAATGCCTCGGTCAGGGTGGTTGGATCCGGCGGCATGATGTTTGATATTCTAAAGATCCTTACGAACAACCTGCTGAAGGTTCTGTTTAAGGAAATCAAGACGGACTTCTACTTTGAGACTATTTACAACCTGTCCAAGGGCGCCGACTATCTTGAAATCAGCACAGCGGCCTACAAAGAGCTGGCCCAGGACCCCTTCTGCGGTGAGTTCAAGTGCGACAAAGAGTGTACAGAAGGTGGTAAATACAAACGAAATGCATACAAACTGGAAGAACGCATCGAAGAGGTGGAGCAGCCCAAGAACGGGAAAGTGCCTCATCTGTGCCCCATTTGTGAGTGCGACGAGACCCGGGAGCTGGACACGCTGACCGCAGCGGCCCCCATGTTGAGTTACATTGCCGGCGACATCCATCCCTTGACCAAGACCGTGGGCGACTTGCTTGGCAGTTTTCTGGGCACGGAACTGGGCGGCACCTATTCCGGTGGCCTGGTGGGCGGCGACTATCTGTTCTTTGGCGCCAAAACCGACGTCTGGCTTCCGGGAATGGGCTACGACGAGAGCAAGCGCATTTTCGAGGACCTGTATGAAGGTCGCGATTCCCTCTCGAACCCTCTGGCGGCCGACTATGTGGTGGGTGTGGGCGACGGCGTCTCCTATATCTATTTCACCAAGGATCCGCCCAGTGGCCAGAAGGCACAAATCCTGATTCCGTTGATCACCTCGTCGGCCACGGTGGTTTTGACGGGCGCCGTGCGGTGCCTGCAGGCCGCCGATGATGACCCCGAGTGTGATTGGGCACGACGCTGGACCTTCAGCCGGTATTTCGGCATTGGCAAAGGCGACATCGGATCGGCCCTGGATATCTACTATCGTGTGCGAAACGGCGTAGATGCCGACGGCTTTGCCAACGGTGTGGGGCGCATCACGGGCCGTGTGTACTGGGAGGATTCGCTGCAGCCCATCAGTCACGCAGACGTGTTTTTGGTCAAAGCTCCCATCGAAGACATGCTGAAGGGTAACGATGGCAAGGCGTTGACCTGTTCCTCTGATGCCACGTGCCAACAGGCGGATTCCAAAGCCCGCTGCCGGCTGGGCCAGTGCGTGAAGTCCTCGTGCGAATTCAGCAATTATGACGAACTGCTTCGATGCAACGTGAAAGCCTCCATTGAAGATGTCAATGATGACGGCACGCTGGATATACCGGGCAACCCCGGCATTCTGAACCATTGGCAGACCGACGTTGGGACCGATCCTCTGCTGGATGGGAACTATGGCGGTTTCATGGCGCCGGGAACCTACTTCATGATGGCTCGCATGGGCGACACAGCACTGTCCAAGCTGGTGCTGGTGGACCTGGGTGCGGGCCCGGATCTGGTGGCCAATCTGGTCATTCCCCGCACGGGCGAAGTGCAGTACCGGGTGACCGACGAGATGGGGTATCTGATTCCCTCCAAGATTGTGTTTTATGCCTTGGACGAGAAGGGAGAACCCCTGCTTAGGGATGGAACAAGGCGCATCGAACTGGGCGACGGCCGCTATCAGCACGGGATCCGGAAGCAGCTTTTGACCAAAGATGGCACCGGTTCGGCCCAAGTCGAGCCAGGGCTGTACAAAGTGGTGGTCAGCCGAGGGTTCGAGTACAGCATCCAGATCCTGGACAAGTTCGAGGTCAAGCCGGGCCAACCGGTTCAACTGAACGCGATGCTTCGTCGGGAAGTGGACACCACGGGCTGGATCAGCGGGGACTTCCATCTGCACGCCATGCCCAGTACCGATGCCGGGCTGCCCCTGGAAACCCGAGTTGTGCACTGTGCTGCCGAAGGTCTGGAACTGATTACCTCTACGGATCATGACATCGTCGTGGACTACGATCCGTACATCCGTGACCTGGGGCTGCAGGCCTGGTTGACCAGCCAGGTGGGGGTCGAGGTCTCGACCTTGGAGTTGGGCCACTTTAATGCCTATCCCATCGACTATGACCACACCGCCATCCCGGATAGAAACTCCATCGATTGGGTGTGCAAGAGTGGTCCCGAGCTGTTTGCGGAAATGCGTGGCTTGGGCCTGTTTGGGCCCGAAATGACCGTGGTTCAGGCGAACCATCCCACCGACGGCGTGATGGGCTATTTCAGCCAGATGGGCATGGACCCCTACAACCTGGACCGAGGCATGCTGGTATTCGGCATGGATGTCGGGGGCTTGCAGGGGCAGGTGACGCAGTATCTGGATCTGGCCAAGGGCCTGCTGAAGAACGACGCCGTGGTGATGGACTTCCTGGCCAAAAACGAAATCGACTTGACCGTGCTGCCAAATCCGCTTTACCGCAAGGTCTCGTGCGATATCGATGCCATGGAGTTGCAAAACGCCAAGCGGTTCGAGTTCATGCGAGTGCCGTCGGTTCGGGAAGTGAACGATTTTAACCGATGTATCGGCCTGGTGCGGGCCGTAGCACAGCCCATGAGCCTCTATTCGGCCACGGCCAAGGCCGAGGTCATGAAGGTGTGTGCCGAGTTGCAGGAACCGGCCGAGTGTGCCTCAACACCTGCCGACCCCGATGTGCGCCAGCGCTGTTTGTGGGCCCAAGACCTGAAGAAAGAGATGGAAATCTGCCTGAAGGAGAATCTGACGGTTTATGAGTGCAAAGAGGCGGCCCGATACGCCTTTGCCAAGTTCGCCATTCGGACCATGTTGCAGAAGACTCCCGAAGAGCAGAATGCCCGTTTTATGGCGCTGGACACCAAGCCTGTGGGTACCGAAGAGGCCCCGGCCGGGTACGAGTACTGCTCGGTGGAACACGCTCTGGCCAACGATGTGCCCGCCGAAATGCTGGAAGAGCCCTGCTCGGACCGCTATGGCGTGGTGGACGTCTGGTTCCGGTTGCTGAACGACGGGCTTTACATCACCGGCATGTCGAACTCGGATTCTCACGACACGTTCTTTGAACCGGGCATGCCCCGAACCTATGTGAAGTCCTCTACGGACAATCCGGCCTATGTGGACATCAAAGAGACCACCAAGGCCATCTTGGAGGGCAAAGCCATGCCCACCAGCGGACCCTTTGTGGAAATCGCCGTGGAAGGCGCTGGCCCCGGCGAAACCGTGGCCATGAAAGGCGATACCATTGATCTGGATGTAAAGATCCAGACGCCCTCCTGGTTTGGCGTGGACCGGCTGGAAGTGTACCGAAACGGGTTGCTGGAGAAGGTCATCTATCCCGAGGGTGTCGTGGCCGGCCAGAAAGGCCTCGCGACCAGTCCCGAGGCCATTGTGGACTTCGACGGCACCATCAGCCTGCCCAAGCCGGACAAAGACTCCTGGTACGTGATTATCGCACTGGGTCTTAACGAGGAGAACCTGCTGCAGGCCGTTTACACCACCCCTTCGTTCGGCAACCTGCTGCTGCCCGAGATTCTCTCCATGGCGTTTGGCGGTCTGCTGCCCGAAGGCATCAACCTGCCGCTGTCGCCCAATGTACCGGACTATTTCCCCATGTTCGGCATGGGCATCACCAACCCGGTTTTTGTGGACGTGGATGGCGGCGGGTACAAACCCCCAAGGCGAGACAAACCGCTGTTCTGCGAGCACTTCTGCAAGCCGGAAATCGGAGCCGATGGCAAACCCACCAAGTCCGATTGTCCCCCGGAATCCGCTGCCCTGGTGTGCCTGGAAGACAGCGCCAGTCCCACGGGCGGATTGTGTGGCATGGATATCGTCGGCAGTTGTGTCTATGAACCCACCGAGACGTTGCGTGCGCCCATGGTCATGGATGACAGCAACAGCCCGTTCCTGCCCATCAGCAGCGGCGGGGGCAAGACGCTGATGCACAACAAGCAGGCGATGGAGCTCAAGCAGTTCAACCTGCTTATGAAGAAATTCCACATGTAGAGGCGGGGCGCCGGGCATCCCGGGGGACTGCG
>CAYTWV010000023.1:0-15316 GCA_964442235.1 uncultured Myxococcales bacterium
TACTGGCCTGCACGGGACGCCAAAGTGTCCTTGACTTCACCCGCTCAAGTGCTAGAGTTCCGCAAGCCTGGAACGGAGGAGGTCTGTCTATGCGCACCCGAGTTCTTTCTTCCACATTTCGGTTTTTATCTTTTGCGCTTGTTGGCGCTGCGTTGATGCTCGCTTCCTGCGGGGCCATCACCGAAGAAGACCTCCAGAAGTGGTCACGCAACGAAGAGGGGTTGGCCCGAATCTCCGAGATGATGAAGGACAATGAAGTGCCCTTCGACATCCGAGTCAGGGCCGTTCAGGTCCTGGTCGAAAACGGCTGGGCCGCATCAAGAACATCGTCAATGACTACGAGAACCCGACCGAGCTTGCCGACGCTGCCTCGGATCAGTTCACCAAGTCGCTGAAGGGAGAACTGGCTCAGGCCACGTTGGCCCGCGATGGGTTGTACGCTCTCATGGGCGTCCTCTCGGACAAGCAGCTTGCGAAAGTCCAAGGCGAATTGGTGAAATGGATATTCGGTGGCATCACCGAAACCATGGACCGCGCCGAAATCTGGGACCAGGTCGTGGGGCCCCGCATCGGGAACCTCAACCAGATCAAAGACTTGGGGAAACAAGCCGTGGACAGCGCTCTGATCCTTCTGGAAAAGCGCGTTGAAATCGAGACCTTCCCCATGATTGCCCTGGTCGACTGGTTCCTGGAGTTCAACGACCCGGAAATCAAGGCCAAAGCGTGGGAAGCCGTGAAAAGGCAGTATCGCGCCGCCTTCGCCCAGATGAAAAAAGACAAGAAGATAGAGATGAAGTTGATGGACGAACTGACCGTCCTTCACCACTTCCAGACGGCCGACGCCGTCATGTTCGTCTCGGAGTTCATCGACGTCGTCAAGACGGTCGACCCCGACCCCGCCAAAGAGGACATCCTGCTTCGCTACAACCTCATCTTGAACATGCAGACCATGTTGGATGAAGTGGTCGCCAAAGAGGAGCGTTCCAAGTATATCGATATCGTCCTTGGCCACCTGATCAACGTGCTGCCCTTGATTCCCGATTATACTGGCGAGACCCGCCACGCCAACGCGGTTCAGATTCTCAAAAACTCCGGTATTCCGGGCCTGGACGCCATTCCTCTTACCACCACCAGCGTGGACGCCAACGGCAAAGAGCAGAAGGCTTGGAAGGTCTATCTGGAACACTGGGAGAAGGACCCCAAGACCGGCAAAGTCAAGTCCGTATACTCCCCCACCGATTTCATCTTCGGTGTGACTCGTGACTACCTCGACCAGTTGGCCTCCAAAGAGCATCAGAAGTTGCTCCAGGAGTTTGAAGCCGCCTGGACCGTCAAGGCCGAAGCGGAATACGCCGAAGCCACCAAGAAGGCCGCCGAGGAAGCTGCAGCCAAGGCCGCCCTTGATGCCGCCGAAGCCGCCAAGGCAGCCGAAGCCGCCAAGACGGCGGGGGCCGAAGCTCCTAAACCCGTTGAGGCCGAAAAGGCAGCCGTCGTACCCGCCGAACTGCCGAAACCCGTGAAGCCCAATTTCGAGGCCGACCCGACCTTCCGCATTCAGTTGCTGGGTCGACTGGACAAGAGTGTTACCCCCGTACTCGAGACCTGGCTGAAATCTCCCATCAAGCTGGCTCGGGTCTTCGCCGTGGCCGGGTTCCGCTATCTGGCGACCCCTCGCTCTGTGGAGATTTTGACTCGCGAGAAGATCGAAAAACTCGACCTCTCCATGTACTTCGGAAAGGGCGTCACCCTTGGCGTCCTGGCTGAGAATGCCCTTAAGGCCGTGGAGTACAGTCGCGAATTTGATGAACTGCAGAGGGCCAACCTCGAGAAGGAAGTCATTCTTCCGGCCGAACTGCAGGACATTCGCAACGCCATGCAGGCCGACTTGATGATGGCCCCGGCTCAGTTGACCGAGAAATACTCCAAGCTGCTCGAAGAGCGGAAAAACAAGTACCAGAAAGCGAAAGAGGAATTGCTGGCCAGCGGCAAAGTCTATGCCAAAAGCCTCCGTCGTCTTTGCATCAACTCGGTGAAGAGCTATCCGCCTTTGACCGATACCGCAAAGCTGGAACGCAGCGTCAAGGAAATGGCTCAGGCCTGTTACCAAGACGCCTATGACAAGACCAAACCGGCAAAAGCCGACGCCAAACATCCGTTGGACTACTTCGAATTGGACAAGGCCTTCTGCGAAGCTGCCGTGAAGATCGGCATCAACCAGAAAGAGGTTGTCCGCAAACAGCGCATCAAGGCCATGGTTCGTGCCTGGTTGGGCGGTGTGGTCGAAAACACCTTCTTCCCCTCGGGTGACGCCAAAGCCAAGAACACTCTGGCCGACGTGCTTCGTTCGGTCAAACAGTGGAACGTGTCGGACCCCAAGCTTGCCCCGGTTATTGCCAACGTAAAGACCCAGACCTTCCAGTACCTGCGCAGCCCGCAGTACACTGCATCCAACACCGATGCCACCCAGTTGCTCAGCCAGGAAGATCTGGTCGAGTACGAGAAGGAGCTGGAAAGCCCCGACCTGTACGTGCTGGCCAAGATCCTCGCCTTCTATTTCAAGCTTGATTACAAGGAACTGCAGGCCCAGGCAGACCCCAAGGCCGAGCCCGTCACCAACTCCTTCAACCTCTTCAAGGATGCTGCCCGAACTCAGTTCTCAAGGGATGCCTTCTTCAAGACCAGTCCCGAAGTCACGGCCTACCTCGTGGATAATGTCCAGGACTGCTATTACATCCTGGTGGACATGGGCTCGGGCATGGCCGACGAACAGGTCATGAAGTACTGGGGCCTGAAACAGGACGAGTTGGATAAGTACAAGGCGTTGGTCACGGCCATGAACGCCACCCTCGATCAGGTTTATGCCGATGCCGAAAAGAACTCCAAGATCCCTGCGGCGGCGCTGGACGTGATCAAGAAGAACTACCCGGCCTACTCGGCCTTGCTTGAAGTGGCCTTCGAGACCATCCGCAGCCTGGCTGTTGAAGCCGCTGACGCCGCTGCCAAGGCCGAAGAGGCCAAGAAAGCCCAGCAGCCCCCCGCCAAAGCCGAGGCGCCCCAAGGTGCTGCCCCGGCAGCGGACAAGCCGGCGGCCCCTGCTCCCGCGGCGGCCCCTGCTGCGGCTCCCGCTGCGGCTCCTGCTGCGGCCCCTGCGCCCGCATCGCCCGCCCAGTAATCATGACCTTCTTCCCTTGGCCCCGGAAACTGCGGAACGCGTCTCAACCCGCTCTTGGGCTTTTTTGCGCAATGGGCTTGGCGCTTGCCACCGCATGCTCCGCTTCCCCCACGGCACGAAAGGACCTCTCCGAGTGTGTCCAGGACTTCTCCGAAGCCCTGCGCTGGAAACACCTGCCCGTAGCCATGCAATACCTGGGCGCCGATGGGCGTGACGTCTATGCGCTGGCATTACAAAAGGCGTATCGCAAAGCCGAAGTGCTGGATTTTGAGATCTTGGCCCTCTCGGTTCAACCCGATGGGAAATCCGCCATCGCCACGGTGCTTTTTGCCTTTATGGCTCCCAACGAAACCACCGTCAGGCAAGGCATTGAGCTGCAGCACTGGAGTCTCAGGGATGGCCGCTGGGTCCTGCTTCAACAAGTTGGCCCGGAAGAGCCTGGAAGCACCCCATCCCCGTTTGCCGCTCCTTCCGAAACTAAGGATTGACACCCGGGTGATTAGCAGCTAAACGAGCTGTCCTGGGGTTTTTGCCCCAAGGGAAGGAGATGTGGCATGGAAACACTTGGCCGCTATCTGAAAGCGCACCGGGAAAAAGCCGGCATCAAGCTGGAAACGGTCGCTTACCAGACCAAGGTCCGGCTTTCGTTGCTTCAGGACCTTGAAGGCGATCGCTTGGAGAACCTCCCGCAGGGCGTGTTTCTTCGCGGGTACGTCAGAGCATACACCGATGCACTTCGGATCGGTTCGGACAGAGCCCTGGAACTTCTGGACCAGGCGTTCTCCCCGGCAGTCTCTCCCCTCTCTGCCATGGAAGCCTCCATGGCCGAAGCGCCCACCACCTCGACGGGCGCAAAAGTGAAATGGGCTGCCTTGGCCATCGGCTTGCTGCTACTTGGCCTCGCCGGCGCCTGGTGGGTCAATGGTTCGCCTGACTCCCCATCCAACGCCCTCTCCAGCACCCAACAAACCGATGTAGATGTGGGCACCTCCCGCTCGCTCACTCCGTTCAATTCCTCCAGCGAGGATTAGTCCGCCGGGCTTCCGATGGACGAGACCCAATCCACACTAAACGAATCTGCACCCGTGGTGATCCTTGACCTCGATCGGTCCGGATCTACGTGGGTCTTGCACCTATTCTCTCCACATGACGGTCTCTCCGTTCATCGCATTGCGCACGCCGCTCACCACCCCAAAGAGTTCCCGGGCTCCCTGGACAAGTTGATGGTAGCCGATGCGGAATTCAGCCCGGGTCGCAGCCGTGGCCGGCGACGCCTGCGGCGCTTGCTGCCGCTGCGCAACTTCACCTCGTTGGGTCAACACCTTGAAACGGCCGCCGCAGCGGGCCTGGCATGCGAGTTGGTGATGCGGGGGCACCCCGGTCCCCAGGAAGCGCCGGCCCTATTTGTTGAACTTGTCGGGGTGCTGCAAGAGCTTACGGCATCCCCTGGCGAGGGCCCCGTACCCGCCGTTTACGCCGTCCATCGGTTGCTGAAAGCCCTCTCGATCCTCTCGCCCTACCCCCAGTGTGTGCACTGCCAGGTGCCAACTACGCCTCCGGTTCACTTTCACGTCTCCAGCGGCGAGATCACTTGCGGCAGGCACAGAACCGAGGGACAAGACTCGACCCCTTGGGGCCCTGACAAATGGGCAATCCATGTGTCGCTTCTTTCCACTCCCTCTTTGGAGAAGTTTCGAACCGACACGGCCCCGCTCTGGAAACACTTCGGAGATGGACTGGGCTGGTCATTCCTGGAAGATCTACTTGGTTTGGCTACCCGTGCGACGGGTCCGCTGCGCAGTTGGACGTTTCTGCAGCAGTTGCGCCCCAGGCACCGCCGAACGGTTCAAGCCCCATCTCTACCTGACGCCAAGCGCCCGTAGCGCCTGCCCCAGGTCCTTCGGCACCACCGCCGGTTCCGGCAGTCCACCCAGGGCCGCCCGCGGATCCTTCAGGCCATTGCCCGTGACCAGCACACACACCGACGCCGACTTCGGCAACGTACCGGACCGAAGCGCCTGTCCGAAGCCTGCCCACGCCGCAGCCCCGGCGGGCTCGGCAAACAGGGCCCATCGGGACGCCAGTGCCCGGATGGCCGACAGGATCTCCTCGTCCTCCACTTCTTCAACCCATCCGTTGGATTCCTCCAGCGCACGCAATGCCCCATCGGCGTCTCGGGGGAACCCCACACTAATCGAATCCGCCAGCGTGGTCGCCTCCACGGCAACAACACTTTCCTCTATGCTTGCCCCCGCCTGGCGTCGTTTCCAGGCAGCGGCAAGGGCTCGACTCTTGGTGCTTTGAACCGCCACGATGCGAGGCACCCGCTTGATCCAGCCTAACTGCAGAAGGTCGTAAAATCCCTTGTACACTCCGGACAGAATATTTCCATCTCCCGTTGACACAAAGACCACGTCAGGGACCTCTCCGCCCAGTTGCCAAGCCAATTCCAGCGAGACGCTCTTCTTGCCCTCCCGGGTCAGTGGGTTCCACCCTGTGGACCGGTTCAGCCAGCCCAGCTCCTCGGAAACCTGGAAGGAGAGTTCAAACGCATCATCATACGTTCCCTGTACTTTGACGACTTGCGCACCATACATCTGTAGCTGTTGTATTTTAGCGACGGGCGCCGCTGCCGGTACAAAAACCGTGGCGGCCAACCCCAGGTCCGCACAGAGGCAGGCCATACTGCAACCGGCATTGCCCGTAGAGGCCGTGGTCACCTGCCGAACTCCCGCTGCATGAGCCACAGCCAGCAGGACAGAAGAACCCCGGTCCTTGAACGAACAACTGGGCAAACGGGTGTCGTCTTTCAACCAGACTTCTCGAAGGCCACACTCCCGGGCAAAGTCCCTATCAGACAGAAGAGGGGTCGGCCCCAACAGATGCCGAAACGGCGAGGCTCCCACGGGCTCCGGATACAGTTTGGCAAAGGCGAAAAGCCCCTCCCGCAGAAGTTCTTCGGCCGAAGGCCAGGAGGCCGAGCGCTTCACGCTCTCATAATCCAGCTCAAGCCATAGGTTGCCACCGCATTCACATCGATACGAGGGGAACTGATATGACTTTTTTTTCCTGCAACGCAAACACTCAAAATGCATCGTCTTCTCCTGCTATCACGCAACCGGAAGCGTTCGGATACTAAACGGCTTGCTCCCACGCCGCAACCCCGCGTGAATCAAGCCGCATTTTTCCTTGACTCTAGCGGACCCGTGCCCTAGAAATTGATCGGAATTCGTGTGGCCTGGGCGACCCGAGTCGCACCTTACCTGGCATAGGAGAGTTTGAGCCATGAAAGCTCTCGTGGTCCTAATTGCTACCTCCCTTTTGCTCCTTGCATCGCCGCCATCGGCCAGGGCCCAGGACGATGGGCGCCAGCAGCTCTTCCTGGGGCTGCTCACGGAGGGGCGTTCCCTCTCCGAGCGAGGCTTCTATTATGAAGCCTGCGTGGCGTTCAACGGAATCCTCGAGCGCGGCGCACCCGAGGAGGACTACTACAAAGAAGCCGAGTTCAACATGGCCGTGAACCTTCATCGGTTGGGCTTGCTTTACTCCAGCTTTGTCTATTTCCAGCGCATCACGGATAGCGGCGAGTCGCATCCCTTCTTCACGCAGGTGATCCCCTGGTACCTCGCCATGGCCGAAGAGGTTCCCGGATTCGTCGAGCCTCGTCAATATTTGGCGATGTATGACTCGTCTGTTTACCCGGATAAGCTCAAGAACGAAATTGCTTACGTTGTTGCTGATTATGACTACAGCATCGATGAGCTTGATCTCGCCCTGGATGCTCTCGAACTTATCACATCCGACAACGAAGAGCTTTATCTTAAGGGACTCTATCTGCAAGGCGTCGTTTATGCCCGAAAGAACGCTGCTAAACAGAGCATGAACGCCTTCCGTGAAGTCATCAAGTACGTGGATAGCAAAGAAGAAACCAATGGTTTCCGGGACCTGATGGATGCTCGCGCCTCGTTGGCAGCGGCACGCGTATTCTACTCGGTGGGCAGCGTCGCCGAATCCCGCAAAGAGAATCCCCGGGAAGAATTTGACAAAGCCGTGGCGTTTTATGGCCGCGTCGAGCGCTACAGCACCTACTGGCTGCAGGCCCTTTTCGAGAAGTCCTGGGCTTATTTCCGCCTGGGCAACTACGAGAAGGCCATGGGCAACCTCCACACCCTTAACTCGCCCTACTTCGAAGAGCAGTTCTTCCCCGAGTCTCACGTCCTTCAGGCCATCATCCTGTTCACGAACTGCCGCTACGACGACGTCGTCGTGGTCGTGGACGCCTTCGTCAAAGAATACGACGAGTTGCGTAAAGAACTGGCAGCACAGTTGCAGCAGAATGACGACCCGGCCGACTTCTACTACTGGCTCTCTTCGCTGGGCCAGAAGGGCGCCGGCTTCTCCCGCAAGCTCAAAAAGATCTTCAACCTGGGCCTGGCCGACAAACAACTCTACCGACTCTTCACCTTCATCGTCTCGCTTCAGCGGGAAGAGGGTCTGCTGGAGAACATGCGCCGAGCGGCCGTGCAGAAGGACCTGGCCGAACGTCTGCTTGCGGAACTGACCACCTATCGAGAGTTGGCCATCGGCATCGTCGGCGAGAAGGCCAAAGACCGTCTTGAGACCAAGCGCAAGGAGCTTCAGAAGCTCATCACGCGTGCCATGAAGGTCAAGTTCGAAGCCATGCGTGCCATCAAGGAAATGAACGAAGGCAAG
This sequence comes from uncultured Myxococcales bacterium, assembly GCA_964442235.1. GTDB lineage: Bacteria > Myxococcota_A > UBA9042 > CAIXZC01 > CAIXZC01 > CAYTWV01. The sequence goes on from CAYTWV010000023.1 coordinate 7,886, forward strand.
TTGGACCTGACTAAAGAGTCCGGCGAGAGCAAGGGCTTCAAGATCCAAGAGGACGACGAACATCTCGCTTGGCCTTTTGAGGGTGAGTATTGGAAGGACGAATTGGATTCCTACCTTTTCCGAGTCGAGAACTTGTGCCCCGATGCCCGACCCACGACTACGGAGCAGTAAGCATGAACAAACCGCTTCTTGCAGCCCTCTGCCTTCTGTGCCTTTCGGGCTTGCCCGACTCCACATTCGCTCAACCCGGTCCCGCCGGGCCATCCACGGCCCCCAAAGTCGAAGATACCGCCCCCAAGAAAGAGCAGCCCGCCAAGACGGCACCGGGCCCCAAAGCCCCGTCCCTCAAGGCGTCGGATATGTACAAGACCCGGACGGCCCGGACCGAAGTGGAGCTGCAAACCCTGATTAACGAACTCTATCGCATCATCGACTACGCCGATGAAGACGACATGGAGAAGCCCAAGTACTACGGAAACCTCGCCCTGCTTTATTGGGAGAAGGCTGAATCCTACTACCTGGCCGCCTACTCCAACGAGTTGGACGAAGGCATGATCCAGGCTCGCTCCGCCAAGGATACGGCCAAACTCGCCGAACTGGAGACCAAACGCCAGAATCTGCTGGATTCCCAGCAAGAGTGGCGCCGCAAGGCCATCCGAGTCTACAAGGACATCGAAGAGAAATACTCCGAGTATCCCAAACTCGACATGGTGCTTTTTTACCTGGGCATCGCCCTGAATCAGGTAGGCGACTTCGAAGATGCCTACCAGTCCTTCAAAAAGCTGGTCACGCAGTTCCCCAGTTCCGGATACATCCCCGACGGTCTGGTCAATTTGGGCGAGTACTACTTCGACCAGAACCAGTTCGGCACGGCTATCGAGTTCTACAAACGCGTCGAGAAGTTACCGGATTCCCGAGTCTTCAGCTACGCCATCTACAAACAGGCGTGGTGTCTGTATAACGTCGGCGACTACAATGAATCATTTAAGAAGTTCATCGCCGTTATTAATTATCAAGACGAAATGGCCGCCAGAGGTACGCCCCCTAAGCTGAACCTTAAGGATCAGGCCCTGGAAGATGTCGTGCTGGTTTACAGCCACATCGGTCAGGAAAAACAGGCCCTGGAGTTCTTCAAGAAGCTGTCGCCGCAGAATTACATCCCCCTTACCGCCCGCCTGGCCAAGCTCTACCTTGAGACCAACGAAAACGAGAAGGGAATCTACCTCTACAAGCTGCTTATCTCCCTCACTCCCGAATCGTCCGATGTGCTGGGGTATCAGAAGGCCATCGTGATTTGCTCCGAAAACGCCGGCAAGAAGGAGCGCACGCTGCTCGAAGTGGATCAGTTGGCGTCAACCTACGAAGCCGTTGCCATCACTTTCCCCGAGGTCGCCTCCAAGGAGACCGAGGGCATCGCAACCCTCTTCACCGAGATGGCCCTGCGATACCACGTGGAGCATCAGTCCACCAAAGAGAAGCTGGCACTCAAACTGGTCCAGCAACTTTATGGCCACTCGCTGCGCCTCTTCCCCGAAGCTCAAGGGCGCTACAAGATGATGCGCGATCGCGCCACCCTGCTGTATCAGTTGGGCGAATTCGACAAAGCCTCTGAGGCCTACGAACAGGTGCTGGCCAAAGAACCCGACGGCATCTTTGCCGAAGAGTCGGCCTATTTCATGTACCTCTGCTCCTACAAAGCCCTGGAACAGCTCTCCAAGCCCACATCCACCCGTGGCGAAGAAGAGGACTTGACCGTAAGAGACTTGACCCCGCAGGAACTCCGATTCCTGGCCTCGGCCGATCGCGTGGTCAAGCTGGCCAAAAGCGAAGCTCGTGACATCGAAGACGCCATCTTCCTCTCCGCTCGATTGCTCTATGGCAAAAACCATTTCGAAGAGGCCGCCAAGAAGTTGGAAGAGTTCTTCAAGCTCTTCCCGAACTCCAAGAGCGCTCCCGAAGCGGCCCGCCTGATCCTCTCCAGCTTCGCTCTGGGAAGGAACATCCCCGCCTTGAACGAATGGGCTGATAAGATTTACGCCATGCCCGCCGTGGCCACCGGCGACATTCTGGTCATCATTCAGCGCATCCGAAACGAGGCGAAATTCAACCGCTGCTTCGAGTTTGAAGCCAAGAAAGAGTTCGAAATCGCTGCCGACTGCTTCGTGAAGTACTCCAAGGACTTCTCGGGCTCGAACCTGGTGGACAAGGCCTATTACAATGCCGGCGTGAACTACCAGAAGGCCAAGAAGTACGAGAAGGCCCTGGCCGTCAACGGCCTTCTTTACAACTGCTGCGCCAAGAGTTCCAAACAGGGCCCCAAGGCTCTGTACAACATCGCCATGACCTACCAGTCGGCCGGCGCCTACGACGAAGCGGCGCAGTACTTCGAAGAGTTCGTCAAGCGCCACCCCAAAGAGCCTATCGCCGAACAGGCCATTTTCCGGGCTGCTTCGCTGCGAAGAGCGTTGGGACAATACGAACTTGCTATCAAGGATTACGAAGTCATCTTCAAGATGTTTAAGAAGGACGAACGTATTCCCAGGTTGGCACTTGACATTGGCAATATGTACACCATGCAGAAGAACTTCCCCAAGGCCGAGGGCGAGTTCCGTAAGTTTATCAAGAACTATGGCAAGGCCGCCAGCAAGTCGCTGCTGATGGAAGCCCAGAAGAACCTGGGCGAGGCTCTGCTGGCCCAGCGCAAGTATGACGAGGCCCGCAAAGCGTTTGTGGCTGTGGTGGATTTGCTGAAGTCGGCTACGGCAGAAGAACGCGCTTCCTTCTCCGGTGGCGCCTACTTCGCCATCGCCTGGGCCTTCTTCAACCTGGGTGACGATTCGTTCGATCAAGCGGCCAAGCTCAAGTACACCCGCAAGAACCTCCAGGAAACGGTCAACCAGAAGTTGGTCTTCGTGAAGCAGGCCAAGGCCTATTTCGGGAAGGTGCTGGAACTTCGTCTGCCGTACTGGACCTCGTTGTCGCACTATCGCGTCGGCCTGGCCCTGGAGCGTTTCTCGGAAGAACTTGAGAATTCGCCCATGCCTCCGGGACTTACCGAGCAGGAAGAAATCGAGTACCGCGTTGAATTGACCCAGTTCACGGACACCTACCGGGCCGAGGCCGCTGCCTCGTTCCAGGCTTGCATCGAAGAGGCCCGCAAGGCGAGGATCTTCAACGAGTACACAGACAAGGCCGAAGCACGCCTGGCCGAGTTGAATCTGGCGTCGGGCGGTATTTCCGAGTACCGTATCCGCCCCGACCACTTGGACCTGGCCGGAGTTCTACCCCTTTTCAAGGAACGGGAAGTGATCGACTCCCAGTCCCAGAAGGTGGAGCCTGAAGCCCCCGGTGCGCCGGCCCCCACTCCCACGCCGACGCCAGCGCCTCCTGCGGATCCCGCCAAGACCGAAGGCGTCCCTACTGGAGGTGATTCGAAATGAAACGATATAACCTCATCCCGATGTTGTTTATCTTGGGACTCTCTTTTCCGGCGCTTTCCCAACCTGCGCCGGCCGCAACGGCGGACCCGAACCAGCCCGCTGCCGCGGGCGAACAGGGCACCACTGAAGGCGGAGCGCCTTTGGCCGTGGGCGGCGAGACGACTGAAGCCGAAGCCGAGAAGGACCCATTCAATCTGCTGGTCCAAGAACTGAACATGTCTCCGGTCAATGCGCAGCCAGGCTCAAAAGCCGAGACTGAATTGCTGAAGACCGCCGAAGAGAAGCAACTTCCCGAGGCGTATTTTAATCTTGGCGTCATGTACGTTCGTGCTGGCATGCTTGACCGGGCGTGGGGCTTCCTGGAGAAGGCAACCCAAGTCTCGGCCGGTTTTTGTGAAGGCATTGCGCTGCAGGGGTACATCGAGGGGCTCAGGGGCAAGACGGCCGACGCCGTGGTGCTACTGGACAAAGCCATCTCCATGAACAAATACTGTGCGCCGGCCCGAAACTACTACGCCAAGAAAGCCCTGTCGGACGGGAACTATGACGAGGCCATCCGCCACTGCCGTATTGCGCTTCTGGGCGATCCCTCCAACACCAACATATATCTGAATATGGGCCTGGCCTATTTCCGGAAAGGAAATCTTGAGCTGGCCGAGTTCGTGATCAAAGAGGGATTGGCCGGGCAGTCGGCTAAAGCACCGTTGCTGAATCTACGCGGCCTGGTCGCCTTGAAGAAGAATGACATCCGAACCGCCTTCAAGGCGTTTGAAGAGGCGTTCAAGGCGGATGCGTCGTACGTGGATGCGCTGAAGAATCTGGCGGCCATGGAGCTTAACTACAAGGCATTCGAGGCAGCATTGCTTCGAATCGATCAGGTCCTTGAGCGTGAACCCACCAACTTGAACTTCCGGCTCAGCCGAGGCGTGGCCCTGCGAGGGCTGGGCCGCATGGATGAAGCCAAAGCCCTGCTGGACCTTCTGGTCAAAGAGAATCCCACCAACTTTGAAGTCGCCTATAACGACTGCATCCTGCACAAAGAACACATTAAGAATCTGGATTCCTCTCTCCCCCGCTGCCAGAAGGCGCTTGGATTGATCCAGAAGGGCCACGCCAAGTTTGTGGAGTTGACCAAGCGCGTGAAGAGCATCCAGGCCGATATCAAGGCGTTGCAAGAGGCTCCTCCCGATGTGCCTCAGCCTGCTACTGACGCAGGGACACCGGCGAACCCGGGGGCCACGCCCGACGAAACGGCTCCGGCGGACGCTCCGGCCGGTCCTGGCGCTGCGGCCAATCCGGAAACGCCTGCTGCACCGGCGGAACCGCCCGTGGCACCAGAGAAGAAAGAAGAAACACCGGCTCCCGAAAAGCCGGGCAACACGTCCTCGAATTCTTCGGGAACCTTTTAGGGGGGTCGCTGTCCATGCCCGGCCGCTGTACACACAAGCGACAAGCGAAGCACGTGTGCGGCGCAGCTCTTGCTGGACCTGCAACCCGGTTGTGTTATGATTTCCGTCGTCGACAAGGGGGTGGGCTATGAAAACCCGTTGGCTGCTTGGTGCTGTGGCGTTGTTCGTCTCTGTGGGACTCTTTTCCGGAAACGTTCTGGCCAAAGAGAAACCCAAAAAAGGCGATAAGGATCAGGAACTCTCCGGCTGGGATGACATGACCGTCGATGGCGACGTCCTGAAACCCAAGATCACGGACGTTACGAAGCAAGAGCAGGACGTAGCCGCCAGCCTGTTGGAAATCCGGCAGGACTTTGTGGATGAACTGACCCGATCTGCGGAAGACCTGTAGCTGAAGACCTCTGGGGGAAGGATACTATGAGCCAAAATCAAAACGTAGAAGTCACCCTGGTAGTCAAGGCAGCGGGCGGCGGGGAGCGACGGTACTCCTTCGCCAAGCCCCGTATCCTTATCGGGCGCGCCCCGGAGTGTGATGTCATCCTGGATGAGGCCACCGCCGGCAAAGAACATTGCCGGTTGGAGATCACTCCGGAAGGTGCGACCCGCATCGTTGATCTGGGGACCCATGTTGGAACCCTCCTGAACGGGATTCGGGTCGACGGACAGATTCTGGTCCAAGACGGGGATGCCGTGGTCATTGGCCAGACCTCCCTCACCGTGGGCGTGAAGCGCCTGGCAGAGGGCCTGACGGCCCAAGCCGGTTCCAGACCCGGTGCGAACAAGCTCGAGCGCCCCGAGCGCCCTGTGCTGCACGTCATGCAGTTGTGGGGCGATCGCATTCTTTCGGTCAGCCAATTTGAGAAGAGCAAGAAACACCTGCTCCCCGGCATTTTCCTGCTGGGGGGATTGCTTGCATTCCAGAGCTGGTTCTGCTGGAATTTCTATTTTGAACTAAAGACACTATATCTTGCTCAGCATCTTCCTGATTACACTCCTCCTTTTGTCTCTGCACTTATTGTCTTTGTTCTTGCTGATATTGCCATCCTCATGATGACCTTTGACATTATCAAATGGCCTCGTAATGCACAGCTTAAGTCGGTCAAGATTGGCGGCGGCCGTAAAGACGACTTTTTTGTGCCTGAAGAGATGCTTGGCACTCCCACTCACGAACTGGTCACACTTTACAAAGGGGCCCCGGCAATCAACCTGGACAACCCAAACATCAAGGGTCGCATCCTCCTCGACGGTCAGGTGCTTACCGTTGAGGAATTGCGGAAGACCTCTCTGGTGAAAGAACGACAGTACCTTCCGTTGAACTACCGCACTCGGGCTCGACTTGAGATTGGCGAAACGGCGTTCCTGATCCACTTGGACCCCTACCTGATTGGACCCAAGGGGGCCCTGGTGCAGGCCATTGATATCCCGATGTTCGCCAGCGTGGCGGCTTCGTTCTTTGTGGTCATCCTGCTGCTTCTGGCCGTTATGGCGGCTCCCAAATCCCAGCCCATCAAGCGGCTGAGTGCTGTGAACTCTCGAACCTTCAAGACCCTGGTGGTTGCCGCCAAGGAAAAGAAGGATCTGAAGAAGGAAGAAAAGAAGGAAGAGAAGAAGGACGAGAAGAAGGAAGAAGAGAAGAAGCAGGAAGAAGAGGAAGACAAGCTCAAACCCGAGATGGTGGAAACACCCACGAACAAGGAACAGGACGTCAACCCGATGGAGCAGGCGCCCTCCAAGGAAGAAACGCGAGTCGTGCAGCAGAGACGGACTACCGTAAAAAACACACTCACGCCTCCTGACAAGAATCGCAAATCTCGGGATTTGGTGGCCAGCAAGCCTCTTGGCACCCGCTCTGATAAGAACAAGGGCGTCTTGGATACCCTGCGCAAGAACAAGATTTCGGCGTTGGATTCGGAGCATGGAGAGGTAATGGTAGCCCCGCATCTGACCAGCGTCGGGGATCTGGCCATTCCTTCGGGTGAAGGCAGCGACGATGTCGCTTTCACGGGCAAAGACTCTGCCGAAGCCAGTGACCCATTCAATCTGGGTCGCTACGGCCAGCAAAAGGCCGGCGGCGATGAACTTGCCAGCGTCGGCACCACCGGTTCGGTCGATCCCAGTGGCAACCCCATTGGCGGTCGTCAGCGAATCATGGGACCCAGCTTGGAAGGTCTTGGCAAGGGCGACGTAAAAGACAAGTTGGGCAAACCTTCAGGCCCCCGCGATCGTGGCGCATCCGTGACGCCCGCAACGGGCCCTGGCAGCATGTCTGGCAAACTCAGCCGCGAACATGTCCGCCAGAGAATCATTGCTCAGATCGGTGGTATTCGTTGGTGTTATCAAACGGCCACCCAGAAGAAGGACGTCGAAGGCAAGATCCTGGTCTCCTTCATCATCTCGGCCGACGGCACCGTGTTGAAGGTTTGGCAAGAGTCGTCAGACCTTGGTGCGCCTGAACTTGAGTCCTGCGTGCTGGGCAAACTCAGGGGCTTCACCTTCGGACATCCCGAGGACGGCGGGACGGTCACGGTCCGCTCCTATCCCTTCATCTTCCGCCGCCAGTAGTCCTCTTCGTTTCTCTCCTC
>CAYTWV010000023.1:15326-17026 GCA_964442235.1 uncultured Myxococcales bacterium
CGGGCCCGTTTCCCGGGACTATAACGCCCGCGTTTCGTGCTTAGGGAGGCATGCATGATAAACGTGTTGTTTGGGTTGACGGCCAATGTGGGCGGCTTCGAACCGCATCCCGCTTTTGTGGCCTTCTTTGTGATCCTGCTGCTTGGCATCGCGATTTTGCCGCTGGCCGTGGAGCACTGGTGGGAGCACAACAAGAACAAGGGCATCTTCGCAGGGCTGCTGTCGCTGCCTGTGCTGGTGTACTACCTGATGAACGACCCGTCGGCCATCCATCACACTCTGTTGGAGTACTTCTCGTTCATCGTGCTGCTGTGGGCTCTCTACTCCATTTCCGGGGGCATCGTCCTTAAGGGCAGCCTCAAGGGAACTCCTGGAGTGAACGTGCTGATTCTGGCCATCGGTGCAGTTTTGGCCAATGTGCTTGGGACCACGGGCGCTGCCATGTTGCTGATTCGGCCGCTGCTGAAATCCAACGAACACCGCCTCAACAAAAAACACACGTTCATCTTCTTCATCTTTCTGGTGGCCAACGTGGGTGGCTGCTTGACCCCCCTGGGCGACCCGCCCCTGTTCCTCGGCTTCCTCCGGGGTGTGCCATTTACGTGGACCCTCCAGTTGTTCCCTCAGTGGGGTTTTATGGCGCTCCTTTTGCTGACTACCTACTACATTTGGGACAGACGTGCATACTCCAGAGAGTCCGCCGAAGCCAAGGCCGCTGCGGGCCAGGGCGGGCGCCTTTCTGTGGGTGGCGCCATCAATTTCCTGTTTATTGCCGGTGTGCTGGTCAGCACGCTGCTTAGTGAACAACTGGCCCACCTCTCCAAGGCCCTGGGCTTTGGTTGGGGCGAAGGCAGCCCCTGGCGTGAATTGATTATGATCGGCATGGGTTTGCTCTCGCTGAAATTCACGGCAAAGGCGCTTCGGGAAGAAAATCGCTTCAACTTCGGCGCCATCATCGAAGTAGCCGTGCTCTTTATCGGCATCTTCATCACCATGATTCCGGCCCTGCAGCTTCTGGGCATCCACGGTGGCGAATTGGGCCTGACCGAGCCCTGGCACTACTTCTGGGCCTCGGGCTCCTTGTCCAGCTTCCTGGACAATGCTCCCACCTATCTGGTGTTTGCGACTGCGGCCGCAGCCCAGGCAGGGCTTCCCGCTGAAACCCTTGGCGCCATGACCACCCACCCCGTGGGCATGGAGTTGCTCAAGGCCGTCTCGCTGGGTGCCGTGTTTATGGGTGCCAACACCTATATCGGCAATGCCCCGAACTTCATGGTCAAGGCCATCTGCGAAGGCGCCCAGGAACGTAAGGTCAAGATGCCTTCTTTCTTCGGCTACATGGCCTATTCCGGATTGATTCTGATCCCGCTCTTCGTCCTGGTCACGTTTGTCTTCTTTATTCTCCTGGCACCCGCTGTATAATCGGCCCGAGGTGTGCCGATGGAACTCCAAGCGCTAAGGCGCCTGGTAGTCCGATACTCCCGTCGATTGTGGGAGCAGGGCTACGTGGCGAATCACGACGGAAATATCAGTGTCCGGCTGGACCGAGGGCGACTTCTGGTCACTCCCACGGCCATGAGCAAGGCGGACATTGCGGAATCCGACCTGCTGGTTGTGGAACTGGCCACAGCGAAAGTGCTGTCAGGGACTCGCAAGGTCTTTTCCGAAATCTCGCTGCATCAGGAGTTCTATAAGATGCG
>CAYTWV010000024.1:0-16796 GCA_964442235.1 uncultured Myxococcales bacterium
ATCGGCTGGTGGCAGCGACCAACAGGAATTTGGAACAGGCCGTGCAAGAGGGCCGCTTCAGGACCGATTTGTACTACCGTTTGAACGTGATCAACCTGCATGTGCCGCCGCTTCGACAGCGTCTCGACGAGGTCATCCCGCTTGCCCGGTTCTTCCTGGATCGCCACGGGTCCGAGAAGAAGCGCCTGTCCCGCACCGCTGCCGAAGCCCTGCTTGCTCACGATTGGCCGGGCAACATCCGGGAACTGGCCAATGCCATGGAGCGGGCCAGGCTGCTGTCTCAAACCGACGTGGTTTTGCCCGAACACCTGCCTCCTGCCATCCGTGGCAAGGCGCCAGCCGTTGCGCCCCACGAGGCGGACGCGCCTGCGCCGCCCTGTGCTGGGGCCACGTTGGATGAGCTGGAGCGAAAGGCCATTCTAAGAGCCCTTAAAGAGGCCGCGGGCAATCGAACCCGGGCCGCCAAGGCACTTGGAATCACTCGGCGAGGTCTGCTTTACAAACTCAAACGCATGAATCTGGACGAGGGTGACGAATGAAGCTCAAGAGCACATGGTTCGCCCTGATTCTGACACTGGTGGCGGGAAGTCTGGTGACGGGGACCGCCACTGTGGTTTGGGCCCAGGACGCCGAACTGGATGTGGTTCTGGCCCGTTCGGTCGAATTGGAGCTATCCGGAGAGCCCAATACCGCTGCTCAATTACTTTTGCCGTTGGTTAAACAGTATCCTCAGGATTTTACTCTGATATTGCGTATGGGCTGGCTGACCTTCCTTGCCACCTCATATACCGAGAGTGCGGGCTACTATGCCCAGGCCCTTGAGCTGAACCCGCAAAGTCCCGATGCGCTGCTGGGACTGGCTTGGTGTGACATGCGCCTGGGCAACCTGCAGTCGGCAAAGCAGCGTTTCCAGGCGGTGTTGGTCCTTCGTCCCGACGATCCATCGGCCCTGCAAGGTTTGGAACTTTGTGACAACACGGGGTTTCGTGTCTGGTCCGACTTGTTTTTCCTGACGTTTGTGCGCCACCCCTATCGGAGTCAGGCAGCGGGTGGGGCCCTGGCAGCGTCGCTGTTCCAGCCCGATTCCTGGTCCCTGTCCGGGGTCTACCGGGGCAGCACCTATTTCGGAAGCGGTAAGACGGGAGTGCCCGGAGACTGGGCACAACAGAACTTCGACCAGCATGAGATCTTTGCTGGGGCGGGGATTGCGGGAGATTCCTACAACGCTGAATTCCGTTACGGCTGGCTGACCAATAGTGCTGGCGACTTGGAAAGCACCCACGTGGTTGGTTTGGTGGGCTGGGCCCAATGGGGTGGGCGTCTTCACTGGGATACCAGTCTGTCGATTTATGAAGACGGCAACGTGTGGCGTGCTGCGCTGAACTATGCCATTCCGCTGGCCTCGTGGCTGGAAATGACGCCGGGTCTGGCCGGTCAGGTTGTGTTGGGACGACTGTTGGGAAACGCCAGTTTGGGGTTTGGCGGATCGTCTGGACCCGTGGCCTGGACTGTTGGCGGCCGATACGGCCCCGAAGAGAGGGTGGCCTACTCCGATTTGTGGGTGGTCTACAACTCGACGGACCGGTTCACTTTGGGAGGCTGGGCCGGAATGAACTTCGATGTGGGGTTGGGGCTGCGTTTGGGGCTTTCCTACGAGGCGCGGGCCATTGCCACAGCGTCGCAAGGTTTGGGCCAGTCCAAAGGCAATCGTTCGGCGTGGATGCATGCGTTTATCCTGAATTTGGGATGGGAACTATAACTCAAGTGGGATCAGGTATGAATCAAGCGGGATCAGGTATGACTCGAATGGGACGTTGGGGAAGCGCCACCCTTGGACTGGCGGTGATGGTGTTGGGGGCATGCGGGGATGGATGGAGCGAGAACCGCCAGGATGGTCTCGAGTGCCGTTGGGGTGCGCAGTGTGACGGCCAGGTTTGTTTGACCTCGACCTTGGCGGGTGTGCCCACGGGCTGGGAAGGCGGCATGTGCACCAGGCTTTGTTCCACGGGGGTTTGCCCCCAGGACGAATCCTGCACCAATCTGGGGGATGGGCTCTATTGCCTTCCGAAATGTGAAAATGGCCAGGAGTGTCGTTCGGGGTATGTGTGTGACAATCGGCTGGAGGTGTGCCTGCCCTCGTGTGTGGTGGCGGGCTGTCCGCAGGGCTACGCCTGCGACGAAGCGGGTTTGTGTCAGTTTGATTGGAGCGGCCTTGGAGACGTGGGGCAAGAGTGTGACGGCGACGCAGAGTGTCGAAGCGGGTTCTGCATCCCCTCCATGGAAGGCGGCGTGTTTACGGGCTGGACCGGGGGCATGTGCACCGACGTGTGTGGCGGCAAAGAGTGCCCGCAAGGCGCTTCATGTGTCATCCTCTCGGGCGAGCCCTGGTGCCTTCCTTCCTGCGGGCCGGAGTTGGGCTGTCGAGAAGGCTACGTCTGCCGAGACGACTGGCAAGCCTGCCTTCCGGATTGCACGCTGGGCTGGCTTTGCGGCGAAGGGTTCTTGTGTATGGCCGACGGAAAGTGCGAGGTGATTCTGCCGGAGCTTGCCCCGGTGGGCAGCGGTTGCGGCGTGGACTCGGATTGTGCCGATGGCTGGTGCCTGGAAGAGGTGGACCCCCAAATGGGTCCCACGGGATGGGTCGGTGGGTCGTGTTCGATGCCTTGTGGGGCCGGCATCGGCTGTTCTGCGGGAACGGCCTGTGTGGTGCTGGAAGCAGCGGGTTGGTGCTTGCCGCCGTGCGGTGCGATGGGTCAGCCAGAGTGCCGAGAGGGCTATGTCTGCGATCCCTACCTGCATGCCTGTCTGCCGAATTGTGCAAATGAAGGCTGGTCGTGCGGCATGCAATATACTTGCCGAAGCGATGGGGTGTGCGGCACCCCATTCCCGTAAGCGCGATCGGCATCGGTGACCTTAGGGCTGGTCGGCCACAACGCTGGGGGCTCTTTAGCTGCGGGCATCGATAATGGTCGGGTCAGCCGTTCGACTCGCTGACGCTCGCTCACGGCGCGCCTCCCCCCTGGCCCCCCTCCAGGCAAGCTGGAAGGGGGTATACATACACTGTTATAGCAATGAATTAGCATGGTAATGTAAGCTGATACCACAATTATCGGCGCCTGGAGCTATAAGCCCCCAACTTGCTTGGGGGTTTGGGGGCGCGCCGTGAGCGAGGCCCCCGGCCGAGTCGAACGGCTGATGCGACCATTACCGAAGCAGTGTGGAGCGTTACATTCCGGGTTTGCACAAACCCTGCCACGTGCAATGCAGGGGGACTCCATCAATCGCAGGGCAGTCCGAGTCGTTCTGGCACATGGGGACACAGCCTGTGGCGCCGCCCATGATCAGTGCACATTTGCATCCCAGACTTGAGCCGACGGGGCAGGCTTCCGGGCTTGTGCAGTCGGCGTCCGTTTCACACGGGGTGGGGCCGGTATTCTGGCAATCGTCGGGGCAATTGGTGAAGTTCTCGCCCATGCCACACACCCCGTCGCCACATGCATCGGGGTCCTGGCAGTCTTCGGGGCACTCCATGAACTCGCCCATGTCGCAGACGCCATCGCCGCAGACGGGCTCAGGGCAATCTTCGGGGCAGTTGAAATGTTCGCCCTGTTCACAGACCCCGTTCCCACAAACGGGCTCGGTGTTCTCACAATCCTGGGGACAGGCAAAGGGTTCGCCCTGTTCACAGACCTCGTTGCCACAAACGGGCTGGGCGTTGGTGCAGTCCTCGGGGCAGCTCATCGGGTTTTCGCCCTGCTGGCACATTCCGTCGCCACACATGGGCCCCACGTCGGGACAGTCGTCAGGGCAAGTTTCGGTGGATTCTTCTGCGTCGCAGACTCCGTCCCCGCACTTGGGAGGGGCGATGCCGCAGTCCGGGGGGCAATTGTCGGGCGTCTCGGGACCATCACACACGTTGTCGCCACAAACGCTTTGCGACACGATGCATTGGCCCACTTTGTTGCACGCCAGCCCATTGTTGCACTGACCGCAGGACCCTTGGCAACCGTCGTCGCCGCAGACCTTGCCTTGGCAATCGGGTTCACAAACCGCCAGATCCTTCATGTCGGGGGAAACCCCGTCCGACGGCAACCGGGCGTCGTCCTGGAAGGCATCCACACCCGCCGTATCCGGTTCCGCAACCCACTCGTCCACCAGTTCTGCCGGTGGCGCCGACGTGGGACACCCAGCCAGAAAAAGGGCCCCAATCAGCAAGGTGCCGGCACACACAACATGGCTAAGTCTGGTCTTTGTCATCGTTCCCTCCTGCGACATGCGCATCCCCGCCCATGCAAAAAACGAACCAAAATGGTGGGGCCACGTTTTGCGAACCGCCCAAGCCTACGCCCATTATTCGGGTGCGCAAAGCCTTCGCAGCAACGTGGCCCAAGTGCGAAATCCGTTCGCACCTGGAGCCCGTCCTCCGTCCCTGGCCCCGCCGTCCCTGGCCCCGTCCCCTCTTCCCGGCGGGGTTGAGGTTCGGAGAAGGGGCTCGCCCCTTCTCCGTTGAGGCCTTCCTGCGAAGCCACATGCGAGAGCGAAAAGGAAGGGGCATGGGGAAGTCCCCTTCCCCTCCCAGGCGCGGCAGCGGTCCTTCGCCACGCTTCCAGCACTTCTCGCCCCGGCGCCGCTGCCGGGCACGGCGGGGGCGAGGGATCGCCCCCGGTCCCCCGTTAGAACAGTGAGGTGGCTTCGCCGTTGGGCATCATCGGAGACGGGGCTGTCGGCCCCTTCTCCGAACCTCTTCCCCACCGAACTTCCACGCCGTGGCATCCCTTTCGGCACACTTCGTGCTATTGGGGCAACGTAGAGGCCAAATTGGGGGTCTCGGGAGGTTGTGCATGGCAGGATACCAAGATCGGCTGCGGGATTTGGCGCTGAGTGAGTCGGGGTTCCTCTTCGACCCGTTTTCCGGGGCGACCTACAACACGAATGCCTCGGGGCGTTTGATGCTTGAAGGACTGAAGGAGGGCCTGGGCAGGGCGGGTATCCTGCAGAAGCTGCAGGAGTCATTTGACTGCTCTGCCGAGGGCTGGGACCTGGACCGGGACCTGGATGAGTTCATCCTGTTGCTTCGAGAAAACGGCATCCTGCCCTCGGACTTCGAACTGCAACCCTAGGGGAGGGGACCATGAGCGACGACATGGACTTCACCGTGGCCGTGACCGGGCTGAATGCCACGGACAACCCCGGGCCCGGCGTCTCGGTAATCCGAGGGCTGCGCACAAATCCCGCCTTCAAGGGGCGAGTGGTGGGCTTGGCCTATGACGGCCTGGATCCGGGAATCTACGCCAAAGACGTGGTCGACGACGTCTTCCTGATTCCCTACCCGTCCCAGGGGGTCGAGGCCCTGTGGGAACGACTGGAGTACATCCGGGCCGAAACCGGCATGCGGGTGATCATCCCTACGCTGGACGCCGAGTTGCCCTCGTTCATGGCGTTGGAGAACCGCCTGGCCAAAGTAGGGGTCGGCTCGTTCTTCTGCACAGAACAGCAGTACGCCCTGCGTTCCAAAGACCGCCTGGCCCAGTTGGGCGAGCAGGCCGACATCCCCGTTCCCGCCACCCGTGTGATCTCGGATGTCTCTTCGCTATATACAATTCATGAGGAAATCCCCTATCCATTCTTTGTAAAGGGGATTTATTACGGGGCGAAGCTGGCACGCAGTGTGGACGAGGCCATTGCAGCGTTCCACAAGGTGGTCAGCGAATGGGGTCCTCCGGTCATTGTCCAGCAGGCTGTTTGGGGCGATGAACTGGATGTGGTTGCCGTGGGGGATGGCAAAGGTGGCATGGTGGGTGCCGTGACCATGAAAAAGACCTTTGTCACCGACAAGGGCAAGGGGTGGGCCGGCGTGGTCATTCGTGATCCGCATGCTCTGGAGTTGACCCGCAGGTTCATCCACTACACCAAATGGCAGGGGCCTTGCGAGGTGGAGGTGGTCAAGGGCAAGGATGGGTCCTATCACCTTTTTGAGGTGAACCCCAGGTTCCCGGCATGGACCTATCTCAGCGCCGGGGCCGGTGTAAATCTGCCCAGCGCCGTGGTGAGGCTGGCGGCCGGTTTGCCCCAGCCCACGCTGGGTGACGCCGTGGCCGGCACCATGTTTGTGCGCATTTCACTGGACCAAATCGCAACCATGAACGACTTCCAGCAGATTGCATCCGCTGGCGAACTTCACTGGAAGGAGAGCCATGAGTAAACCCGCTTACGAACGTCCTGTCCTGATCCGCCACCGACTGGGCATGATGAACAAGTTCTCTCGTTCCCAGGCCGCACAACCCCAAAGCGAAATTGCGGGTGTGTCCGTGGAAACGCTGGTCGCCGAGTATGGGTCCCCTCTTTTTGTCTTCTCGGAAAAGAGCATGGTGGACAACTACAGGGACCTTCGAGACCAGTTGGCGCTGCGCTGGCCCAAGGTGCGGCTGGCCTGGTCTTACAAGACCAACTATCTGGATGCCGTGTGCCGGGTCTTCCACAAAGAGGGCGCCTGGGCCGAGGTCGTGTCCGAATTCGAATACGACAAGGCCATTCACCTGGGAGTCCCGTCCACGCAAATCCACTTCAATGGACCTTTTAAGCCCGAACCCGCACTTGAAAAAGCGCTGAAGGGCGGGGCCATGGTTCACCTGGACCATTTCGACGAAATGAATCTGGCCGAAAAGGTGGCCAAAGCCCACAAGCTGACTCCCAAAGTGGCCATCCGCATCAATCTGGCTACCGAAGGCACGCCGGCATGGAGTCGATTCGGCTTCAATCTGGAGAGTGGCCAGGCCCGGGACGCCGTTCGGCGCCTGATAGCCGGCGGCACCTTGAAACTGGCGGGAATCCACTGCCATCTGGGCACGTTCATTCAGGACCCGGGGATCTACCGGCAGGCCTCTACAAAGATGGCCGAGTTTGCCAACCTGATCCGGAAAGAATTCGGCGTCACGCTGGAGTTCATCGACCTGGGGGGCGGAATTGCCTCGGTCAACACCCTTCACAGCCAGTATCTGCCCGGTGAACAGGCAACCCCGCCCGTGGCACGATACGCCGAGGCCATTGTGGATGGATTGAACACGCTGGAGTATCCGCCCGAACAGCTTCCGACTCTGGTCATGGAGAGTGGTCGGGCCCTGGTGGACAATGCGGGCTACATGGTGACGTCGGTTCTGGCCAACAAACGACTGCCCGACGGACGGCGTGGATTGATTGTGGATGCCGGCGTGAATTTGCTCTTCACTGCATTCTGGTACAAACATGACGTTCTGCCTGCCAGAGAAGTGAGCGGGCTGGCCGAGCCGACGGTGATCTACGGTCCGCTCTGCATGAATATCGACGTGCTTCGAGATACCCTGCTGTTTCCTCCGGTCAACATCGGAGATCGGCTGGTGTTCCGAAATGTAGGGGCCTACAACGTGACCCAGTGGATGCAGTTCATTACCTATCGTCCCGCCGTGGTCATGGTCTCGGCCAAGGGACAACACGCCCGCATGCGCCGGGCCGAGGATCTGCAGACCATTCTGAACCAGGAGGAGATGCCGCCTTGGCTGAACTAAGCCCACCCACCCACTCTGCGGGAACTGGACACGGATTGCAGGCCTGGGTCGACGGCCTGTTGAGAAGTTATTCCCAGGTGCTCTTTTCCTCGTCCCGCGCCGTGGGGATTCTGCTTGTGGGCGCCACGTTTGTGGCCCCCTGGGTGGGTTTGGGAAGTCTGCTTTGTGTGTTGGCCGGCCTGCTCACGGTGCGATTCTTAAGATTGCCAGCCGGCGGGTTTCGGACCGGAGTGATGACGTTTAATGCGGCGCTGGTGGGCATGGGAGTGGGTTCCATGTTCGAGCCGGGCCTGGCCATGGGTCTAATGGCTGTCACGGCTGGCGTGGCCACGGTGATTCTGACTGCATCACTCTCTTCGATCATGGGAGCCGCTGCCAACCTGCCCAGCCTGACCTTTCCTTTTATATTTTCGATGTGGCTGCTGCACGCACTTCAAGGCAGCGTGGTTGGGTTGCAATCGGTGGCCCAAGACTGGGATGCATCCGCTTCGGCCCCCGAACTGCCTATGGCGATCGCAGGTTATCTAAAGGCCCTCGGGGCGCTCTTTTTTGTGCCACGAATCGACGGAGGTTTTCTTGTCGCCTTGGCGCTTCTGGCCTTCAGCCGAATTGCGCTGCTGCTGTCCGTGGTGGGGTACGCCATTGCCTATGGCCTGTGTATGGGCTTGGCCGTCTTTCCCACCGGGCCGTTGCTGCAAAACGTGGGCTTCAATTCGATGTTGGTAGCCATCGCTCTGGGTGGCATCTGGTTCGTGCCCTGTTGGAGTTCCTTCCTGCTGGCGTCGATAGCCTCGGTTTTGACCGCGGGTCTTGCCCTGGCGTTGGCGGCCTGGAGCCCCGTAGTGGGACTTGCTCCGTTGACCATGCCATTTGTATTGATGGTGTTGGTGGCCCTGACCGCGTTGCGGTTGCGGACCGTCGACGAAATGCCCAAATCCGTGGACTTCGCTCCAGGAACCCCCGAACAGAATCTGGACTATTACCAGACACGCTTGGCCAGGTTTGGAACTCCCCAGCCCGTCGCGCTTTCGTTCCCCTTTCTGGGGCGATGGGTTTGCACTCAGGGCAACGATGGAGAACATACCCACCAAGGCTTGTGGCGCCATGGTCTGGATTTTGAGGTGCGGGGGGCCGATGGACAAACCTTCGTGGCCGATGGCCGACGAACCGAAGATTACCTTTGCTGGCGCCTGCCTGTACTCGCTCCCGCCGATGGAACCGTGGTGCGGGTGGTCAATGATATCGCCGACAACCCCATCGGCGAAGTCACCTCCGCCCAAAACTGGGGCAACCTCGTCTTGATCCAGCACGCACCCGGACGCTTCTCGTTGGTGGGCCATTTGGCTCAAGGCAGCGTTACGGTGCAGCGGGGAGCGGTCGTGCGTCGGGGAGCAACCTTGGGCCTGTGCGGCAATTCGGGCCGCTCGCTGGTGCCCCACGTCCATTTCCAGATGCAAGCCGACGACCTGGTCGGTTCACCCACCATCCCGGTCTTGTTCAGCGACGTGGTCCTGTGTGGCCTCAGCACGGAAGAGCGCCTGCTGTCGCGGCTTTTGCCTCAAGTGGGAACAGTGGTCCGCAATCCGGTCCGGGACGAGGGCTTGGCCTCGGTTTGTTCGCTGAACATGGAGGAACCGCTGGAGTTCAACGTGGCCAAAGCCGGCGGAACCGCAGAACTTCAGGTGGTGATCCCCGAAATGGACCTGCTGGGGTCAAAACGCCTGGTCCGGCGAGCAACCGGCGATTCGCTCTGGTACGAAGACCGATTCGGGGCTTTTGTGGTGTATGACCAGATGGGTCCTCGAAGCAGTTTGCTGGGCCTGATGCGTATCGCCGTTCCCAAAGTCCCCTTTGATGCTGCCCCTGGATTGACCTGGACCGATTCGCTGATTCTGGGGCAGACCCGCTCCACATGGAGAATGTGGCTTTGGGATCTGGTCGCCCCCTTTGTCCCTTCCGGTGGCATATCGATGAACTACAAGTTCTGCCAGACGGGGGACGGTTGGTGTGTAACCGGGGTGTCGGTCAAGCACAGGCGGAATGGTTCGGCCATTGTGGAGACCAAGGCCCTCTATCGGCCCGGAATCGGACTGAAACAATTAAGCGTTGCTATCGACGGAAAGAAGGTCGAGGCGACACGGAATCTGGTTTGAAGGAACCTGGAGGTGAACCCATGAGACGCTCGGAATGGATTGCATTGTTTGTTGCGATCAGCTTGTTATTGCCCATCACCACACTTCGGGCGACGGAAGACCCGCAGTCGACCCTTTTCCAGAACTCGGTAGAACAGGAATCCAAAGGGGCTTTTACCGAGGCACTGGCCTCGTTGGACGCGATCAACGGACCCCGGGCGGCCACATACATGGTGCGGCTTCGACGCGGCTGGCTGCTGTACATGCTGGGGCGCTGGGATGCCTCCATCGCTGCGTACTCCCAGGCCGTAAAGACCGAACCCAACTCCATTGAAGCAAGGCTGGGCATGATGTTGCCGCAGTTGGCAGCACGGAAATGGGCTGATGCCATCGTGACCGGGGATGAAGTGCTGAAGAAGGACCCGGCAAACTATCTGGCCAACAGCCGAGTGGCCTATGCCAGCTATAACCTGGGCAAGTGGTCCGAGGCCGAAACTCACTACCGAACCGTCCTGGACCTCTATCCCGGTGACGTCGACATGCGATCCGGATATGCATGGAGTCTGCTGAAGCAAGCCCGCTATGCCGAGGCCAAGGCGCAGTTCCTGAGAATTCTGGAAGTCTCCCCCCGACATCCGGCCAGCAATGATGGCCTCAAACTCTGCCCCTAGACGTCTCACAAATCCCAGAACTCGAAAGTTCGTGCCCCGCGTCACAGCCCTTTCTATAATGGTTCGGTTGAACCACGAGATGGGGTCTCCCATGGTGAAAATCAGGTTCTCTCGGTTCGTTTTGCGGGCACTGTGTCTGTTGTGCCTGCCCCTGGTTGCTTGTGGTCAGCAGGTCGAACGCGATGTCTGGAACACCTCGGAAGTGACCTTCGTCGACCCCGATTCTGCCACCGATGAGGGCCGCTTCCCGTCGGACCAGATCGATGGAAAGGATCTGGGTGATGACTGCGGAAACTGCGTATTGCCGGACCTGAATTCGGGGGATTCCACGTTTCCTTCTGATACCGTGATTCCTGACTCCACTCCCCCCTTGGACCAAAACGCAGATACCTACGTCCCCGACACCTACGTGCCGGATACGACGATTGACTTGCAACTTCCGGATACCACCGTTCCCGACCAGCAAGTTGTGGACCAGATCCCCGATCAGCAGCCCGACCTGGCGATTCCCGATGTGCAGCAGGAAGTGGATTCGGGGCCGGTCTGCACGTTGACCGACCCTCTGCATTGTGGGCCCTCGTGCCAGGTCTGTCAGGGTGCGACGCCCCACTGCTGGGACGGAGTGTGCACCTTGTGCAACCAGAACAGCCAGTGTGGACCCTCGTGTGGGGCATGCCCCGTTGAGTCCCCGGTCTGCCGGCCAGACGGGGTCGGCTGTGTGCAGTGTTTGTATGACGAAGATTGTGCTGTTGGCCTTTATTGTAACAACTTGGCCAAGTGTGTAATGTGCCTGGATGATTTGGATTGCCCAAACGGCGAGGTTTGTAATCCTACCCAGTTTGTTTGCCAGCCCGACGCCCCCACCGAGGGTTGCGATTCGGACCTCACGCCTAACGCCTACACCTGCGCCAAAGCCAAGGTCATCGGCCGAAAGAGCGTGGCCGGGGTGAAAAAGTCCTTCTCGGGGTACTTGTCCAAGAATTCGGCCAACGACGACGACGCCGGAAGCTGCGCAGATCTGGCCGATGAAGAGTTCTATCGGATCTATCTGGGCCAGGGCCAGGTGATGCAGCTAGAGGGGTCCACGAATTCGGCCTATTATGAACCGTTGCTGAAAATCTACTCCGGGACCGACTGTGACAACAACGGCACCTCGGACCTGATCATCTGCTCCAACGCCAAGACGGGGACCCAAACCGAGACGTACGAATTCACGGCTCCTGCCGATGGGTGGTACTCGGTCATTATTGATGGTAATTTTAGTGGAAGCATGTTTGATGATGGCGCAAGTTACACGCTTAATGTAAAAGTGATCTGTAACCCGACAAATTGCGGCTGTCCGTGATGGGGCTCGCACTTCCCTTTGGCTTGGACCCGATGCCTCCGGGGTATCCTAGGTACTTGTCCCCCGCAGGGCGGCCTCGTGCAATCACGAATCCGGCGTTTGTGGACGTGGATGGTGACGGGCAGTTTACGCCGCCTGGCTCTCACCGCTGCGCCTACGACCTGCAAGGGCCTGCACCTGTCTCAGAGAATTAGAAAGAATTATTTCCATTGACAAATCTGGGATAATGCCCATGATTGCCCTGCGTGAACCTTTGGCTGGATAATTCTTCTGGCGGGTTCCGAATAGAGTTGACGCCGAAATTGCAAGTTTTCCCAATCCACACATTTTTATTCGGACATACGAAGCCTGGGCTCGGCCCGGCAGCGTGGGTACTTAAGAAGACGGCCTAGAGAGAAGAGAGAGAGAACGATGTCTAAGAAGCTTTTTGTTGGTGGACTCAGTTTCAGCACGGATGACGCAGGCCTCAAAGAAGCATTTGCCCAGTTCGGCGATGTTCAGGAAGCCAAAGTGGTCACCGATCGTGAGTCCGGACGCAGCCGTGGTTTCGGCTTCGTGACCCTGACCGACGACGCCGCTGCCAATCGCGCCATTGAAGGCATGAACGGCAAGGACCTGGACGGCCGCACCCTGAACGTGAATGAAGCCCGTCAGCGAACCAATGACTTCGGCGGCGGCGACCGCGGCGGTTACGGAAACGATCGTGGCGGCGGCGGCGATCGCGGCGGCTACAATCGTGGCGGCGGCGGCGGCGGTGGTCGCTGGTAGTCCTCCTGGGTCACCTGGAACGCCTTGACCCCGGACCGACTTCGTCCAACCAGGGCTTGACGTTCCAACCGACCCGGTTTCCCCCCTCCTGAAGCAATTTCCCATCGCACAACATGCACGCGGCAAAGGGCCTGGCCCATGGCTGGTATCCTCTTTAGGGTACTTTGGCCCGGATGCCCACCCTTGCTGCGAATCCCGCTTGACGCTGGTCCCGATTGGGAGCACACAAGGTGAAGTATTGCGCCCACGACCGAACGGCTGCAACCCCGACTGCCCTTCGCAAAAGCGCTTGTCCACAACCGGGGGTATCCGTGACCGAATCCTCTGATTGCAAACTGGCCCTTCTGGGTTTTGGCCGTTGGGGCCGAAACCACGCCTCGACCCTGCACAAGATGGGGCGCCTGGGTATGATCATCGACCCCCATCCGGAGAGTCAGGCAGCGGCCAGGCTGGCCTATCCGGGGGTGGAGGTGACCGGGTCCAGGGATGCCGCACTGCGCCCCGATATCGCAGGTGTGGTGCTGGCCACGCCCGTCGAAACTCACGGGCCCCTCGCTCGATTCTTTATTTCCGCACGAAAGCCGGTCCTGGTCGAAAAGCCCCTGACCTTGACCCTGGAGGAGGGCGAGGAGATCGTCGGTCTCTCCATCCGGCGAAACGTCGTCCTGCAAGTCGGCCATGTGTTGGAATACCACCCCGCCCGCCGAGCGGTAGAGAGACTGATCGATACGGGTGAACTGGGACGCCTGCTTTCGGCACGAATGGTGCGAACCAATCTGGGAACCATTCGGGACGTCGAAGACATCCTCTTCAGTTTTGCCCCTCACGACATCGCCTTTGCGCTGCGCCTGGGTCGTTCGGCCCCGGTCCGAGTCACCGCTGCAGGGTTCGATTTGCTGGGTCACGGGGTCGCAGATACGGCTTCGCTAACGCTGGAATTTGAAGAGCCCGAACGCTTTGTGGCCCACATCGACGTCAGTTGGCTGGAGCCGGCCAAAGAACACCGGAGTATTCTGGTGGGCACCGCCGGCATGCTTGAATGGAACGATACGGCAGGCCAGAAAAAGTTGACGCTTTATCGCACTCCGCCGGCCATTGGGGGCAAGGGAACTCCCCAGCGCAAATTGGAAGAGAAGTTGGAAATCGCCACGGAAGCCGGAGAGCCTCTGGAAGGCGAACTGTTGGATTTTGTCGAGGCCATTCGGGCCGGAAGCCGCCCCAAAGCGGACGCCATGTCTGGTCTTAATGTGTTGCGTATTCTTTATGCCGCTCAAATGAGCATGAAAGAGAGGAGAACTGTAGAAATGTCCGAAGTCAAAACCAAGCCGTTTGTGCATCCGACTGCCATCGTGGACGAAGGCTCCCAGGTGGGTGAAGGCTCCAAGATCTGGCACTTTTCGCACGTCATGCCCGGCGCCAAGATCGGCAAAGACGTCGTTGTAGGCCAGAATTGTTACGTGGCCGCCAAAGCCGAAATCGGGGACGGCTGCCGTCTGCAGAACAACATCTCGGTTTACGATCTGGTGATTTTGGAAGAGGACGTCTTTGTGGGCCCCTCGGCCGTCTTCACCAACGTGCGCAACCCCCGAGCCTTTGTTTCCCGCAAGGATGAGTACGCTATCACCCGCATCAAGAAAGGGGCCACCCTGGGCGCAAACTCCACGGTTGTATGTGGTAGTACAGTTAATGAATATGCGTTTGTGGCAGCGGGTTCGGTGGTGAGCAAGGATATTCCGGCATATGCGCTGGCCATTGGAGTGCCCGCCCGTGTGGTCGGGTTTGTCTGCCGATGTGGCGACCGACTCAGCTTCCACGAGGACGGCAACTCCACCTGCGTCCGTTGCGGATTGAAGTACCGGAAGTTGGACAAGAATACCGTCGAGGCAGTCGAGTAGTTAGGATCGGGCCCTCGTGCCCCGGATGTGTCGCTGTCTGGGGTGTCGGTGCCACGACCGTGAGGGAGTGGGCAAGCGATTGAAACGATGCGGGTATACGAAGCTCGTGGGGGGGCCAAATTGATCCTTTTCATGCCCCGGGGGTTTCGTGTACAGTGGCGGAAGTCTTTGCGCAACTCGCAGGCAGGGAGCGAACATGAGCTCATTTCGACTCACCTACTGGGGCGTGCGGGGTAGCATTCCCATCCCCGGTCCCACGACGGTTCGGTATGGCGGCAATACCAGTTGCCTGGAGTTGGAAGCCGGAGAGACCCGCGTGATCATTGATGCGGGAACCGGGGCGCGTCTTCTGGGCATGAAGCTCAAGAAGGCCGAAGAGTTGCACCTGATATTTACCCATTTGCACTGGGATCATATTCAGGGCTTCCCGTTCTTCATTCCAATATATCGTTCGGATTTCAAGATTCATATTTATGCCGGCCACAAAGCCGACATGAGCCTGGAGGATGTCCTGAAGGGGCAGATGCAGGAGCCGAACTTCCCAGTGAAACTGGGTGGGTTGCCGGCTCATCTGACCTTCAACGAAGTCCACCAAGGCGAAGTGCTGTCCCTGCCCGGGACCACGGTGCGGACTTTAGGGCTGAATCATCCAAACGGAGCGTTGGGCCTTCGATTTGAGCGGGAAGGAAGGGCGCTGGTCCATCTGACGGATCACGAGCACACACCCGAATGGGAAGATACGCTGGTCGAGTTCTGCCGGGATGCCGACGTGCTTTCCATGGACACCATGTTCACGCCTGAAAATATCGGCAACTTCAAGGGGTGGGGCCATTCTCACTGGCTTCACGCCTGCGAAATTGCCACCAAGGCCAACGTGAAGAAGCTGGTTCTGTTCCACCACGATCCCAATCGGGATGACCAGTCGCTGGACGCAATTCTGGAGCAGGCCAAGGGCCACTTCGTCGATGTTGTGATGGCGTATGAGGGACTTGTTCTGGAGTGGTAGCGAACGCTACATCACCGATTCGACGCCCGTGATTTCAGGGACCATCTCGCGGATCTTTCGTTCCACCAGCAGCTTCAGCGTATAGACCGCACCGGGGCAACCGGCGCAATGGCCCTGCAGGCGAACCAACACCTTGGAATCCTCAGAAAGCTCCACGAACTCGATGTCCCCGCCATCCATCTGAAGATAGGGGCGAATCTGGTCAATGGACTCTTGAACCTTCGTGATCATCTCCTGGCGTTCCACAAGACACCTCCATATCTGGCGCCATAATGGGAATTCCTGCCACGAATGCAAGAGCGAGTTGTCGCCACCACGCTGGAAACCCCGCCAGCTCTCTGATATCCTGGCCCGAAATCCCAACCCGGGGGGCCCATGAGACTTGCCATCGTTGCCGTGTTGATCGGACTGCTACTGCCTGCAACAGCCTTTGCCACGGCCCAGTTTGGCGATCGGATCACATACAAAGGGGAAACCGTCGAGATGTTCTCCAACCCCCTGGAGAGCTACTTCTCGCAAGAGCGCCCACGCCCGGACCACCTGTTCAAAGCCACTTGCACCGCTTGCTGGCGAGGTTACGTGGGACACTGGGAGGTCAAGGACGATCAACTGGTGCTGGTGAAACTGGTGGCGGGAGACTGCGGCCAAAACAGCCCCGAGATTCCTTTGGAGAGCCTCTTTCCGGGCCAAAAGGGACCCATCGTCGCCATCTGGTTCACAGGGATAATCTCTATTCCCCAAGGGAAAATGCTTCAATATGTGCACATGGGGTATCAGTCGGTGTTTGAAAAAGAGCTGCTGCTTAACTTCAAAGATGGAAAGCTGATTAAAGAAGAAATTATCGATAACAGCAAGGTCAAGTTCGATTCCAACGGCATGCCCGTCCCCGAGGCGCCCCCCCAGCCGCCCACAGAATAGGCCAAGCCCTTCACTTGCCTTCTGCGCAGCCCTCCCCTATAACAGAGGCTCTTTGGCGGTCCACCACGTTTTCGGGAATCCTGGATGCTGTTCAATTCGATCGATTTTGCCATCTTCCTGCCCATCGTGTTCGTGCTCTACTGGTTTGGGGTGGGCCGAAATCGGGTCTTGCAGAACTGGCTGCTTCTGGCGGCAAGTTACGTGTTTTACGGATGGTGGGACTGGCGGTTTTTATCCCTGGTCGTTTTCAGCACCTTGGTCGATTACCTGGTAGGCTGGGGGCTTGCCAGCCAAGAGCGACCGGGACGTCGCAAACTGCTTCTTGCCCTCAGTATCGGAGTAAACCTGGGCCTGCTTGGCTTCTTTAAGTACTACAACTTCTTTGTGGACAACTTTGTGGATGCGTTTCGAGTCCTCGGAATGCCTTTCAGCCCCTCCTCGTTGCGCATCATCCTCCCCGTGGGCATCAGCTTCTATACGTTCCAAACCATGAGCTACTCCATCGACGTTTATCGGCGCC
>CAYTWV010000025.1:0-14619 GCA_964442235.1 uncultured Myxococcales bacterium
GGGCTGCTTTCCCTGCTCCGCTGCCGGGCACGGCGGGGGCGAGGGATCGCCCCCGTACCCCCCTATATTTAACCTTTGGCTGGCGCCGAATTGCACCAGCGGAGACGGGGCACGCCCCTTCTCCGCTCCTCTTCCCTGCCGCGTTGAACACGCAGGCCCCACCCGGGTCTAGGAGAAGATTTCTGGCCGACGCGATGATTTTTGCTTGACATGTTGCGAATTCTTGCGTTATAAGCTCGCCCGTTGTCGACGCTGCCAGTACGGAGCTACCGACACTTTGCGGGAATAACTCAGCGGTAGAGTGCGACCTTGCCAAGGTCGACGTCGCCAGTTCGAATCTGGTTTCCCGCTCCAAGTAAAAAGGCTGTCCCCCGAGGCGGCCTTTTTGCGTTAAGCCACCACCTTACGAAATTCGACCCCACTTGCTGTCGGCATCGGTGGATTGTCCTTTCGGATGCGATGTCCAGGACGAGGGACGGCAGGGACGAGGGACGGAAAGGACAGTAGGGACGCCGCCCGTTCGGACAGGGACAACAGGGACAACAGCGACCGCAAGGACGGCGGTCTGCAGAAGCGACCTAAGCGACCAGGCCGCGGGGCCCGTCCCTTCCGTCACTTCGCCGCCGTCGCTAACGTCCCTTTCCCGCGCCGTCCCTAACGTCGCTTGGTCGCTTGGTCGCTTGTCCCTCGGTCCCTTCCGTCCTCTGTCGCTTCCGTCCCTCTCCGCCTCCATAACAGGTCCGATATGGCCGGCCAGCGCCCGGTGGGCAAGGCGGCCTGCAGCGAGAACGCGGAGGCGTGCTTGGCACGCTGAGCATTTCGAGCAAAGGCCAACGCCGCCCACCGGGATGATGGACGGCCAGAGCGGACCTGTTTACATCGTAATTCCCGCAGTGGTGTTGTTCTTGTTCCACCGGAACGAATCCAGGAGGACCAGAGAATCCCAGGCCGCATCCCCTACATCCCAGATGGCCAGCCGAAGTTCGATGATCTCACCGGGTACCACGTTCCCGGACACCGTGATCCAACCGGTACCACCCCCCACAGCGTTGCTGCTTCCGCATCCCGTCCCCGCGAGGTCAAACCCCGTTCCGGAAAGGCCCAACGACCCCGATGGGCAGAAACTGGTCATAGCAGGTGCCCCGGCATTGCATCCCAAAGTGTCCGACGTGCACGTCCGATACAACTGCGAGAACGCCATGGCCCCAGAAGAGAGTGGCAGGCCCGTGGCTTTGTCGAAGGCCAGGTTCTTGTCAGCGGGACTCGGGTCCACACCCGAGTAAACGGAACTAAGCAACGCTACAAAAAAGTCGTTAAACTGGCTGCAAACGAACTCAGGATAATCCGCAGAGAAGAACGAAGCCGAAAAACTGAACGACCGGGCATTGGTGGGCACACGCACCCGCAATTTCAGCATGACCGGGTCGTAAGCCGCGCCGGGCGCCGCGGGCTGAGGACAGGAAGCTGCCACGGGCAACATATTGCCATTTGCCGCCAGGAAGTCTGCAGGAACAGCGGAAGTCGTTCCCTGGTTCAGTCCCTGCTCGAACGCAGAGAACGAGGGATTCGTATCATTCGGGTCTGCCGCTGCCCCCGTGGACAACACCACTAGTCGACTTCCCTTCTGTGGAAGGTTGTTGTTTCCAAAACCGGGTCGAATGGACCGACCGGACGCAGACGGGACTCCGGCGCCATTGGTCAGTAACAGACTTGCACTGATAAGCCCCCACTTCTTCTGGACCAAGGGAGGATTCTCAGTGGTCGCGTCACACAACTCCATGGACTTGGCGTAATCCACCGCATTGCTGGAATTGCTGACCAAACCGGCATCACAGCTAGCAACGCCGTTGTCTGCTGTGCCATCGCAGTTGTCGTCGATACCATCCCCGGCAAAGTCCAACGCACCGGGATTGACTTCTTTGGGGACCGGACACTGGTCTACCGTCTCGCAACAGTCCCCCTGGCAAATCGTCCACCCATCTCCGTCGGTGTCGTAGATGTTGCCCATGATTCCGTCGCAATTCCTGTCCCGATCAACCGAACCACAAATCTCCGCGACGGGAACGACCGCACCCATGCAAGATCCCCACGCGTTTCCGGAATAGTTGCAGGTCCGACTTCCAGCCTTGCAGTCGCCGACATCCAAGGTGCCGTCCGGCCCGGGGTAACACGACATCGTGGCCCCGGGAATGCAAATGCAGGAGGGGTCCGGATACCCGTCATTGATCACGCCGTTACAATCGTTGTCCTTCAGGTCCAAACAGTGATCCGGCGAGGGCAGGGTTTCTCCCTCACATGCACCGTAGCCGGTACCATCGGCCTGACAAAGGGCCGTCCCAGCCAGGCACTCACCCACACCCAAGGTACCGAGGAGGCCGGTGTAGCATGCAATAACCTCTCCAGGCAGGCATACACACCCCGGTGCCCCCGTCGCCGCCCCGTCATCGAGCACTCCGTTGCAGTCCCCGTCCAGGCCATCTCCGCACACATCCCCCTGGGGCGTATATTCGCCTTCGCAAGGGCCAAACCCCCGTCCTAGCGAATCACATGTGGCCAGCCCGGCCACACAAAGGCCAACCCCCAAGGTGCCAATGGGCCCCGTATAACATGCTATGACGGCACCAGGCTGACAGACACACTCTCCATCGGGGTACCCGTTATTGACGACGCCATCACAATCGTTGTCCAGTTCATCCAGGCACGAATCCGGCGTGGGAGTCTGTTCGTCCACACATGGGCCAAAGGCCGTACCGTCGGTGGCACACACCGCAGTGCCTTCGTGGCAGACTCCCTGGTTCAAGGTGCTTCCGGACCCCGTGTAGCAGGGTGCGATCTGCTCGGGAATACACACACAATCCGCACCCCCTTTACCCGCTCCATCGTCAGCCAATCCGGTACAGTCGCTGTCCACTCCGTCCCCACAGGCGTCGGGAAGAGGCAGGACCTCGCCGTCACAAGGACCAAAATCCGTGCCTTGCGCATTGCAAAGGCGGGTGCCTGCCACACAAAGGCCAATTCCCAGGGTCGCGGGCGGACCAGAATAGCAGCTTTGTTCATCGCCGGGCTGGCAGACACACCCGACGCCACCAACCACGTTGCTGGTTCCGTCACAATCCTCATCCTCCGGCGTGACGCAGGTCTCCACCATGGGAAGGATCTGACCTTCACACGAAGACCAGGACAGCCCGTCGGCGCTGCACGTCAGAAGCCCGCTCTTGCAGACTCCGACGCCCGCCGTGCCCGCCGGACCTTCGTAACACTCCTCTTGCTCGCCGGGAGTGCAGACGTGCAGATCGGGCAACGTCCCGTCGATCTCGTCTGCGGAATCCTGGTCCGTCGAAACATCCTCGTGAAGCTCCGAGTCCAGGTCCGAATCCTGATCCGACGTCAAATCCACATCCGAAAGGGAGTCCGGGTCAAGTTCATCTTGAGGGTCCAAGTCCCCAGTGGAATCCTGGGCAGCATCGGTTCGACCATCCTCAACCTGCTGATCCCCATCGGTGTCGAGCAGACTGGGCCCGTTTCCGGTGCTGCTACAAGCACTCGCCAGCGTCAGCGCCCCAAACACACACAACACCGCCATTCCCTTCACAGACATCTTCAGCCTCCGGCTCGGATAATGCGGTCAAGGTAAGTACTCTTGGCTGGATAGTTCAATAGTGATTCGATGCGGATCCGGACAAACGATACACTCTTGGGCCCCCCTCGGAACGCAGGCCAGAGCGCCATGGGAACCTTGGCAAACTTGTCCGGGAGTCTTGTTGGGGTCGGGCCTGATATCGACCGGCTCCACTTCCATCCCCCTCGGTGCCCCTCGGTGCCCCTCGGTGAAGGATCGTTTGGAGGATCGGCAACCCTCGGGATTGACAGCGGCGGAGCGTTCTAGGATGCTATCGGAAAGTCCCAGATCGAAGGTTCTACGTCGGGTTCTTCCTTGGGAGGGGAGTGTATGTTGCGACATCCATCACCTTTGGTATTGGCCGGCTTGGTTTGGGCCGTCTCCGCTTGTTCTTCGCCAACTGGGCCCAGGGATGCAGGCCCAGATTCCAGTGAGACCATAGACTCCAGTAGACCCCAGGACGCACCTGCTGCGGTGGAGGTATCGGACCGCTCCGCCGCCGACCTCACCGAGTGGAGTGGTGCGGATCTGGTGCCGACCGATCAGGCTCCCCCTGACGTTGGGGCGGACCTTCCCGAGCCCAAGGATGCCATGGACACGGTGGAGCAGATAGGCACACCTGACAATATTGGTGAAGAAGTGACTCCGAGTTGCTCGTCAGCGGCCGAGTGCAAAGCGGGCCAAGGCTGTCACAATGGCCTTTGCGGCAGTTGCACACTTCCCGAGCAGTGCCGGGAGGGCGAAGCGTGCCTGCTTGGCCTCTGTGGTCCGTGCTCTCAGTCCATCGATTGTGCCGGCAAGTTGTGCAACGACGGGGTTTGTTTTCCCTGTGAAGGGGACGGGGACTGCCTGGAGTCATACGGGCTGAACTTTTCGTGCAACTCAGGCACCTGCTCCCCCACCACTTGCCAGAATGACAGTGAGTGTATGCTCGTGAACCTCCTTTGCGTCGACTTCCAGTGCGCTGCCTGTGCCAGTACGTTGCAGTGTCTGGAATCGGATGCCTATGGCCAGGGCTGGCAATGTTTGGATGGCCAATGTAGCGAGGGTGACTGTGTTGTTTCCCAGGATTGCCCTGCGGACTTGCCCGTTTGCGGTGAAAACCATTTCTGCCGCAAGTGCCTCTCGGTGGGGTCCTTTGGCGAGTGCGGGCCGGGCAAGGTGTGCGGAGAAGGAGTATGCCACGACGGCGACTGCTGGCTTGGCGGCCAAGCCTGGTTCAACGGAGACAAAAGCCCCACCTCTGGCTGTGCCGTATGCCATGGAACATTGAACCCGTTTGACTGGAGCCCTGACCCGCTTGCCCCTTGCGACGATGGCCAAGATTGCACCTTCCAGGACCAGTGCAGCCCCACTCAAGCCTGTTCGGGGACCCCCTATCAATGTCAGGACACTCAGCCTTGCTCTGTGGGGCAATGCCACGGAACGGGAAATGCGGATTGCAGTTATCACAAAGATCCGGGGTGGGACGGCTGCTTCATCGCAGGACTCTGTTATGCCGAAGGGGACTTGAGACCCGAGAATAAGTGCCAGGTCTGTTCCGGGGCCCAGAACTCGTGGGTGGACCGGCAAACTGGAGTGAAGTGCGGCTCTTGCAAGACGTGTGAACTGGTCGGAAGCGCCGTGATGTGCCGCAGCGTGCTGGCCGGGCAGGACCCTTTCAACGATTGCTCGCAGTCTTGCGAGGTGTGTGATGGTTTCGGTGGTTGCCAGTGGGCGGCCACAGACAGTGACCCCAACAATGACTGTGAGGAAACAAACGTCAGTTCGTGCAGCTACAACGGGGGATGTCGAGGCGGAACCAGCCAGTGCAAATTGTGGGCCGCAGGCGATGGAAATGGGTTGGTCTCCGATGGTAACGAGTGCACCAGCCCGGATTTCTGCGACGGACTGGGAGGGAAGACCGGGACCAGTCTGTCCGGACCGCTTTGCCAGAATAGCAGCAAGGTCTGCAAAAATGGAATGTGTGTCCCCTGTACCTCTCATTCGGACTGTGGCTCTACTAGAGTCTGCGATGCAGGGATTTGCCAACCCGGTGAGTGCGTCAGCGGTTCGGAGTGCCTGATTCTGTACGGAAGCGCTGGCGAGTGCAGGAAATGGAGTTGCAGCACCAGCGATCATATTTGTTCCGCCGCCAACGACGACAGCGCCTCGTGCAGTGACGGCAAGGACTGCACCCTGAACGACTACTGCCTTGCGGGTTCCTGCCATCAAGGCGTGATCCACGGCGACTACTGCTTGATCGGTTCGACCTGCTACTATCGCAACACTCAGTATACCGGGGCACCGCTGAACCAGTGCTGGGAGTGTATGCCTGGTAACAACCAGACGGATTGGTCCCCCAATGGGGCAGACTGCGACGATGGCATTGCGTGCACCGCCGATGCCTGCACTGCTTCAGGCTGCACACACACACCAAACAACGCTCTATGCGCCGACTCCAATCCCTGCACGTACAACGAAACTTGCTCCGCCACAGGCTGCACAGTCTCAACCTTTGCCGACCAGACAGTCTGCGACGACGGAGACGCAAGCAGCTTCGCCAGTCTTTGCCTTGCCGGGCAGTGTGTTGCACGCTGGGTCTATCACGCGGGGGTCTGCCCTGTCGGGCTGAGCATGCTGGACCCTGCCGCCGAGCTTGAGGCCATGTTGGCCCCCCTCTGGCAAACTGAGTTCTGTGTATATGATAGAAAATTGGCAAAATACTGGTACGTTATGCACAACTTTGACGTATGCGGTGCTACAGGAGCCAGGACGACGTTTTCGGGGTTCAAATACCCCACGGCCGCCCAATTGACGGACCTGATGACAAACGTCCCCAACGTCAGACAGGGTTGCGGCGGGACAGCGAATGTTTATCTCGACCCGGCCTTCAGTTTTGTAAAAGAGAACATCTGTTATTATCAGAAGGACCCAGAGGCATGGAACTGCAATTTCACGGCTCGCTCGTGCAACGTGGCCGGCGGGACGTGCGGCAGCATCATGTTGCAAAACTAATGGCACTGTCGATGGGCCTTCGCTTCCGCTTCGGACACCATCTCCTTGGGGTGGGGCTACCGCGCGAAAGGCAGCCTGTCCTGCCGAAAAGGGGGTCCAGCGTCTGAGAAGTGCACGTTCTCTCGCCGTCCCCTCGATTCGCCCGCCGTCTCTCGGTTCTTCTCACCTTGCCCCCGTCACCATGCGTGCCCATCTTTGCAGCGTTGCAACCAGCGAAAAGGTAATACAAATGACAAACAAACTATTTTCAAGTTACAAACTGGGTCGTATCGAATTGGCCAACCGAGTGGTAATGGCCCCCATGACCCGCTGCAGAAGCATCGGCAACATTCCAGGCGATCTGGTCGCCATGTACTATGGACAGCGGGCCGGGGCGGGCTTGATCGTCACCGAGGGTGCCTCGCCGTCCCCCAATGGACTGGGCTATGCCCGCATCCCCGGGCTGTTCAACCCGGAACAACAAGCCGGATGGAAGCTGGTGGCCGATGCGGTCCATAAGGCAGGCAGCAAGATCTTCGTTCAGTTGATGCACTCGGGTCGAGTCGGGCATCCCCTGAACCTGCCCGAGGGAGCCAGCCTTCTTGGGCCATCGGCTGTGGCAGCGCCGGGCAAGATGTGGACCGATTCGGGTGGGATGAAAGAGCACCCTGCGCCCCAGGCCATGACCGAGGAACAGATTCTGGCCACGATACAGGAATACGCCCACAGTGCCGAACTGGCCGTGGCCGCTGGCTTGGATGGTGTAGAACTTCACGGGGCCAACGGATACCTTATCGACCAGTTCCTGAATACCCAGTCTAACCAGCGCACGGACCAGTGGGGTGGAAGCATCGAAAACCGAATGCGCTTCGCCATGGAGGTCGCCAAAGCGGTTTCCGCTCGAATCGGGGCGGACCGAACGGGCATTCGACTGTCGCCTTATGGTGCCTTCAATGGCATGGGGCCTGACCCCGACCACGATGCTCTTTACCTGAACCTGTCAAAGGCTCTGGGAACGCTGGGCCTGGTATACGTGCATCTGGTGGACCATTCCTCTATGGGCGCACCTATGGTGAACGAGGAGTTGAAGCGAGGCATCCAGGCTGAATTTGGGGGCACACTGATTCGCTCGGGTGGCTACGATGCCAATCGGGCTCAAGCCGATTTGGAAGAGGGACTTGCCCATCTGGTCGCTTTCGGACGCCCATTTATCTCTAATCCCAATCTGGTCGACAAACTGAAGAGCGGGGAAGAATTGGCACCTGCGGACTCGGCCACGTTCTATACTGCGGACTCCAAAGGTTACACGGACTATCCCGCCTGACCCCTGCCGGCATGTATATGCCCCGAGCCCCTCGAACCCCGCAAAGCTGGCCCCCAGCCTGCCCCAAAGCCTTCGTCTTGCCCAAGAACAAGACCCGTGTTCTAATTCCCTCTCGCCGGTGCGTCCACTTGCAGATGCACCGCCTTGGATGGGGGAACCATGCGTAATTCCTTTAGATTGATCCGGACCCTTCGTGGACCAACCGTTCTGTTGTCGGCGCTTCTGGGGCTTATGGTTGCAAGTTGCTCAACGCCCACCAACCCCGAGCAGCCCGACGTGACAGCACCGCAAGATCAAACATCGGGCACGGATGCCCAGTCGGACCTGGAGGATCTGGGCCAGGTGGACATGGTTCCCGAGGACCAGAATAGTGCGAATGCCAGCGACGTAACCCCGCCACAGGACGTCTCCGTGGACCTGGGTCCAAACGATTTGGATTCGTTGGATTCCGTGGAAGAGACCACTTCGGACACAGAAGTATGTGTCCCGGACTGCGCCGGCAAAGAGTGCGGCTCCGACGGATGTGAGGGGAGTTGCGGAACCTGTCCCGGTGCGGCGCCGGTCTGCTCGACGGCCGGCCTGTGCACCCTCGATTGCCCCCCTACGGAATGCACGCTGGGAGAACTGCGCTGCATGGACGGTCAGGAGCAAACCTGCGACCTGCCCTGTCCGGCCCCAGCCGCCTGCACCGAATGCTGGACCTGGCGCACGACCAATACCTGCCCCCTTGGAAGCAGTTGTGAGGGCAATGTTTGTGTCAATGGCCAGAATTGCGCCTGGGCCGAGAGTCAGCGAACTCAGCTTGGATGCCGCTTCCTGGCCATGGACCTGCCCGTATATGCCGACACATACTCCCCCATTTTGCCCTCTACGGCACCCTATGGTGTGATGCTGGTCAACCCCCTGGACAAGACAGCCCTGGTCTCGTTCACCCACACACTGCCGGGCACGGCGTGGGAACAACCTGCTGTTTCGCTTTGCGGCAAGTGCTCTCAAGTGGTCCAGTTACCGAATCACACGGCCAGCCCAACGGCCAAGACGTTTGGCAGCGTGGTCATCGAGAGTGACAGCCCCGTCGTGGTTTTCCAGTTGAATCCCCTGGACACCTCAGCGGCTTCCAATGGTGCCTCGTTGCTTTGGCCCACAACGGTGGGCGGGACGGACTTCTGGGTCACCACTCAAGCCACTTCGCCGCTGGAGACGTTGCCTGGGTTTAACCTGCCGTCGCAGTATGGCTACTTCGCAATCCTCTCCCTGGAGCCGGGTCCCAACACGGTCCAGTTGTGGCTTACGGCCCAAAGCACCGCCCAGGACGGCACCGGTGCGCCGCTGCCCGCCGGCGAACTCCCAAGCCAACTGACCCTGAATCAGAACGAGGTGTTGTGGGTCTCGGCCTCGGGCGCTTCGGGCATGGCCCCTTATGACCTTAACGGTTCCCATATTGTCTCCGATAAACCCATCCACGTATTCGGCGGACACGAAGAAGCAGCGGTGTGCGGGCAGCAGGTTGAAGATACCTGTTGTGCAGACCACGTGGCCGAGCAACTGCTGCCCAGTTCTCAGTGGGGCGGCACCTACATCGTGGTCAAGTCCCCGATCCGGTGGCCAGGGGAGAGTGACGTTTACCGAATCCAGGCTGGCTCAAACCCGGCCCAATTGGCGACCATTCCCCCGATTGCGGGCATCAACGGCATCGCTTTGGGGGCCGGTGACTGGATCGAGGCTCCCAGTTCCACAGACTTCGTGTTGACGGCCACGGCACCGGTCCAAGTAGTTCAGTATCTGGCCGGGCAGGGCTGCGTGGGCGCCAAAGAGGGCGACCCGGCCATGAACACGATGATTCCCGTCAGTCGCCATGGTTCGCTGTTTGTGGCCGCACCAGTTCAGGGGTACACCCGCCAGGCCATCGTACTGGTTCGCCCCACCGGACAGGCGGTGCAAGTCAACGGAGTGACCTTGTCGGACCAGTTGTTCACAACGGTTGGGGCCTCGGGTTATCAGAGGACCGAGATTGCACTGGCCGGGTTCACCTCCATCGAATGCCAGGGCCTTTGTGCTGCCTATGCCTACGGTTATGGCGCCACGGCCGGATACGCAATGCCCTTGGGCGGAATGTTCGGGCAGTAGACCCGCCCGGTGGACAGCATGCCCACCCCAAACAGCGCGTTGCGGTAATGGTACCGTCAGCCGTTCGACTCGCTGACGCTCGCTCACGGCGCGCCCCCCCGCCCGGCTTTGCAGTCAGGGCGGCCCCCCAAGCAAGTTGTGGGGCTGCCGACGCGTATCGTCCCCCCCAATTCGGGGGGGACAGGCCCAAGCCGCAGGCGTGGGCCTGGGGGGGCCGTAACCCCAACCGCTGCGCGTTGCGGTAATGGTACCGTCAGCTCATGCTGCAACGCAACATCGCGCTTGACACAATGCACAAATTTTCCCAATATCGGGGTCTTGCTGCCCCCACCAGGCCGTCGACCGGGAATCCGGCGAGGTCATCCGGGGCCGGACTTTCAAGGAGAATCCAATGCTGCCTACGAACCAGAAGATCTATGTGGTCGGATATCACCAGAGCCCCTTTGGTAAGCTGGGTGCGTTGAGTGTGCCCGAGATTATCCACCAGGCGCTGACGGG
Organism: uncultured Myxococcales bacterium; assembly: GCA_964442235.1. Taxonomy (GTDB): domain Bacteria; phylum Myxococcota_A; class UBA9042; order CAIXZC01; family CAIXZC01; genus CAYTWV01. Next base: position 10,545 of record CAYTWV010000025.1, read on the forward strand.
TCTTTCACAATCCGCCAACATCCCGCTTGAGGCAGTGGATGTGGCGTCGGTAGGGGCGTTGTTGGCCCCGGTATTGCAGGACCAGACTCTTCTGGCAGGCATCGTGGCCATGGAGCCGGGGCTGGCCGGCAAGTCCATCGAATGTGTCGAGAATGCCTGTGCAACGGGTGGTCAGGCCATTTTGTCCGTGGTGCACAAACTCTTGTTGGGCCAGGGTCACGTGGGGTTGGCGCTGGGGTTCGAGAAGATGCGTGACAATGAAGGCAAAGCCGACGGGAAACTGATTGGCAAGGCGCTTGGCACGGCGTCGCATCCCGATGACCGCCCCGGAAAGGTCTTTGTGTTCCCCCACATCTTTGCCGAGATCATGGACTCGTACATCAAAGAGTACGGGGTCACCGAAGAGGCTCTTGCCCACGTGCCGCTCACGTTCTACGAGCACGCCCGGCACAATCCCCTGGCGCAGATGAAGAACGTGGAAATGACGCTGGAGAAGATCACGCTCGACGGACTTGAGACGCGCATCGTCGCCACGCATATGCGGGAATTCTGCTGGCTACCGAAGAAGGCGTGAAGCGCCTGGGTGTGCCTAAGGAACAACTGGTAGAACTGGTCGGGTTTGGCCAGGCGACGGATCCCTTGTCGACCCAGGGCCGCAACGTGTTGCGTCCCGCCGGCGCCTTGCGGGCCATGAACGCCGCATACCAGATGGCCGGCATCACTCCTCAGCAAGTCAGTGTGGCCGAAGTGCATGACTGCTTCGGAATTATGGGTGCGCTCTCCGTCGAGATTCTGGGGCTTACCGAAGCGGGCAAAGGGGCAGAGTACTTCCAGCAGGGCAAAGCCAAAGTGGGTGGCGGGGCGACGCCCATCAACACCTCGGGCGGCCTGATTGCCAAGGGGCACCCCGTCTCGGCTACGGGCGTGGCCATGGTGGGTTGGAACTACATGCAGTTGCTGGGCAAGGCCCCGGCCCCGTTGCAAGTGGTCAACCCTCGCTATGCGGCTTCCTTCAATATCGGCGGTCCCATTTGTGCCTCGGTTACCACTGTCCTTAAGGCCCTGTAGCGCGTCGGAGGTAGTTACCCCCGAAATTGGGCCTCAAGCCCAATTTAAGGGGGTGCCACGACGGAGCACTGCAGGTGCGACGTCTGGCGGGGGCGGGCCCGTCACGCCGAAGCCTTGGCGAAGGCGGGATGGGCCGCGGTCACCCCTATGTGGGCGCGTCGTAAGGCGGGGTACCAGGTGCGAAGTCTGGAGGGGGCGGGCCCGTCACGCCGAAGCCTTGGCGAAGGCGGGATGGGCTGCGGTAACCCCAACCGAAGCACCCTACTTCAGTGACTTAAACCCCTCGCCCACGATGTCGCGGGTTTCCAGAACGGTCATGAAGGCCTTGGGGTCGACTTCCCGGACAAACTCTTGCAGGATGGCCAGTTCTCGGCGGTTGACGGCGCAATAGATGACCTTCTTGGGGGCGTCGCTGTACATGCCCTGGCCCAGCAGATAGGTGCCGCCGCGCTGCAGGTCGTTCAGGATCTTCTCTTTGAGTTCTTCGTGCGCATCCGAGACGATCAGCACCACCTTGAAGTAGCTGATACCGGCCAGGACCGTGTCGATGACCTTGCCGGTCAGGAAGATGGTGATAATGGCGTAGAGCACCATCTGTGGATTGCCGAAAAAGAGCATGCCTCCCAGCACGACGGTCACGTCACACATCATCATGGCCTGACCCACAGGAATGCTGGTCCGCTTGGCGATGATGTTGGCCACGATGTCGGTTCCGCCGGTGGTCGCTTTGGCCCGGAAAATCAGGCCCAGGCCCGCTCCGACAAAGACGCCACCATAAATGGCCGAAAGCAGCGGATCGGCCGCCAGAGGCACATCGGGTTTGCCCTGGATGTAGGTCGACAACAGCGAAAAGAGGTCGATGAATGACGCCGTCAGGAAGAGGCCCACGACGGTCTTCAGGCCGAATTTCGGTCCCAGTTCCTTGATGCCCCACAGAATCAGGGGGATGTTCAGGACCAGAGCCGTCATACCCGTGGGCGTGCCCAGCACATAGTGGATAATCATCGAGATGGCATAGACGCCGCCGTCCACGATCTGGTGGGGCACGATAAAAAAGGCATAACCGATGGCCGTGACCAGGGGCCCCAGCACGATAAGGATCCCATTCATCAACCAGTGTTTGGTCAGGAACTTTTTGGTGTCGGTCATAGTGTTCTGAAAAACTCCTCGATTCGCAGATTCATCATCAACGGCTGCTCCAGGTAGGCGACATGAGTGCCGCCGCGCACCACAAACAGCTCAGAGTCCTGAATCCGCTCATTCATAATCCGAGAGACCCACATGGGGGTAAATGCGTCCTTTTCGCCGGCCAGAATCAGCGTTGGTACCCGGATTTCCGGCAAATACGGCTCGGCCGAATGGGAGGAGGCATAGTTCATCAATCGTACGCCAAGGTCCACATCCATCTTTGCCAGATGGTCAAAATAGGGGGCGATGTCCTCTCGTTTCAGCAGATAAGGGTTGCAATCGGTCCATCGGGCAACTTCCCGAGCCACCGGATTACGCACTACCAGCCGGACCACCGGGGTCAAGAACCCCTTGTAGCGGGTGGAAACGTGATAGATCAGTGGGAAGGCGTTCTTCAGGGTCGGAGTGTCGTGGAAGGTATCGATGGGGTACTGATAACTTCCGTTGACAAAAAGCAGGGCTCGGACGCTGTCGGGATACCGGTGAAGAAACTCCAACGCCACCTGTACACCCATGCTGTACGCTGCCAGAATTGGCCGCTCAAGCCCTTCGGCCAGATAGACCGCACGGACGTCATCGGCCAGGTCTTCGATGGTCAGATTATGCAGGTCGTACGGGCGCCCGGATTTGCCGTGGCCCCGGTACTTCACCAGAATCATGCGGCAGTCCTGATGGAAGTGCTGGTGGAAGTACTTCCAGTTGAAGCCGTCGCACCCGAACCCATCGGCCATTATCACCGTCTTGTTTCCAACGCCCCGGATCTCGTAGGCGATCCGAGTGCCATCGGGAGCGGTGGCGTACTTCAGTTCTGCATGGTCGCCAGACAGGGTGATCTGCATGGAAGCCCCTATTTGCCCGAGGCGTCCAGTTCCCAGCGGAACGACATCTTGGTTACCGTCGAGCGCAACTCGACCTCGAACCATCGTGTGGACGGGCCAAGCAGTGGCGCAGCGCTAGGCGGGACGAACTTGGGGAAACAGACGATGTACCCGTCGAAGAAGACCGCCATCTGGGGAAAGAAGTGTTGGAAAACCGTGTCCTTGTTCTTTACGGGCACCACCAGCGACGACGGGACTTTCACGCCGGCGTCATTGGCCAGATAGAGTTTCCACATGCTGGCCCCGCTGGCCAGATCGTTCCACTCGCCTTTCTGTGTGGTCAACGCCAGAAAGAGGCACTCCTGCTTTTCGAGGCGGTCTTGCCACTCGTGCCGCTGTTCCTCCATCTGGGCCGGAACGGGGGCGAATACCCGCTGGTACTCTGCAAGCCAGGCATTCAGAAGAGTTGGGGAAATGAAGGTGGCTTCGGCCGAGGCCAACGACTCGAAGTCGCCGTACGACTTGTCCTTTCGGGACCAGGCCTCGTGAACCGTTTCGTAGTCCTTGTTACTCAACTCGTTTTGGGCATTCAGGGTCAGCGCCGGTGCCCCGCACGACGACGCGGCAAGCAGACAGAAACCACAAAAAAGGAGCCTGGAGGCAGGACCAAAGGGCGAACGACGGGGGAGGTTGTGGCCGATTCTCATGACAACTCCTTGGCCGGCCCATCGCCGACGGGGCTGAGTGATACCAAACAATCGGAAAAGCTTCAAGCAAGTGACCCTTTGGCGGTTCGTTGACAAAGCAAATTTGGCAAGGTAAGAGGGAGGTCCCTGCCGGGGGGAAGCCCGACCTTCGGCGATTTGGGTTCTGTTGACGGGCGAGGTTGAAGCCGCCTGGGTTTAGCGGCGTTTTGGAGGCTTGTCGTGAATTTCAAGGAACTGCTGGAACTCGAAGAACAGTACGGCGCTCACAATTACCATCCTCTGCCTGTGGTGCTG
>CAYTWV010000025.1:14629-16506 GCA_964442235.1 uncultured Myxococcales bacterium
ATCTGGGTCTGGGATGTCGAGGGCAGGAAATATATGGACATGCTCTCGGCCTACAGCGCCCTGAATCAGGGGCATCGCCACCCCAGAGTGGTCGAAGCCGCCAAGAAGCAGTTGGACCGCATTACCCTGACCTCCCGCGCCTTCCACAACGACCAGTTGGGGCCGCTGTGCAAGCAGATCGCCGACACCTGCCGGATGGAGATGGTGCCCCCCATGAACTCGGGCGCCGAGGCCGTAGAAACGGCTCTCAAGTGCTCCCGCCGCTGGGGCTATTTCAAGAAGGGTATCCCCCAGAACAAGGCCGAGATCATCGTCTGCCAGGATAACTTCCACGGCCGAACGACCAGCATCATCTCGTTCTCGACGGACGAAGACTACAAACACGGCTTCGGGCCCTTCACGCCCGGCTTTGTGACGGTGCCCTACGGTGACGCCGAGGCCCTGGAAAAGGCCATTAACCCCAACACCGCTGCGTTCCTTGTAGAACCCATCCAGGGTGAAGCGGGCGTCGTGGTGCCTCCGGCCGGCTATCTGAAGAAGGCCCGGGAACTCTGCACCCAACACAACGTGCTGTTTGTGGCCGACGAAATTCAGACCGGTCTGGGCCGTACGGGCCGTTGGTTCGCCGTGGATCACGAAGACGTTCAGCCCGACATGTTCATCCTGGGTAAAGCCCTGGGTGGCGGTATTCTGCCCGTCTCCGCCGTGGTCTCCAGCCACGAAATCCTGGGTGTCTTCGAGCCGGGAAGCCATGGCTCCACGTTTGGTGGAAACCCGCTGGCGGCTGCCGTGGCCCGCGAAGCCCTGGCCGTGCTTAAGGACGAGAATCTGGTCCAGCGCTCCGAAGCCCGAGGCATCCTGTTCCGCACCGAAGTAAGCAAATTGATTGGCAATGGCGTCGTGCGCCTGGTCCGTGGGCGTGGCCTGCTTAACGCCGTCGACATCGACCCCGCTGCCGGAAAGGCCCGCAAATACACCGAGCGCCTGATGCAGAATGGCCTGCTGGCCAAAGAGACCCACGACACCGTCATTCGTTTTGCTCCTCCGCTGGTCATCTCGGAAGAGGAAGTGATGCAGGCCGTGGCGATCATCGGCAAGGGTCTTGTAAAGGACTAGTACCAATCGGGCCCGGGGTGCCAGGTTGCAACTGGGTGCCCCGGTGTGTCTGTGCCACGACCGTTAGGGAGTGGGTGTCCGAATCCTGGTGTGTCAGTGCCACGACCGTTAGGGAGTGGGCGCGCCCGATTGATGCTTTGCGGGTGGGGCAATGGGGGATTTCCGGACTTACAGGTCCCTTTATTCTGTTCTTTTTTTGGGTCTGATTGCGGTTGCCTTTGGTGGCTGCAATCGACCCAAACAGACCGAAACGGCCTCTCAAGAGTCCCAAAAAACCCGCACTCAGGCCGTGGTGACCCGTGAAAAGGCCGCAAGTGGCCAAGCCGCACCTGCCACCCGTGAAGCAACACAACTGCAGTCCCAGCGAGGGGAATCAAAGCCCCTTGGCAGTCCACCCGACTCGTGTACGTTGTCGTTGGTGGGCCAGGGATGGGTCGCAGATTGTGTGTTTCAGGTGTGCCCCAAAGAGCTGCTGGCCGGGCTGGTGTTGTCCGATTCGGTGGTCTTGGCGGGCACCGGGCCCACCTGGGATTTGGTAGCACGACGAGAGTTGCCTCCCCAGGCACCGCTGGCCGGGGTGCAGTTGCGGAAAACCGAGGCGGGATGGGGGATTACGGGCCTGTCCACAGCCGATCCGGCGCCGTGTACGTTGGCCGGAGACGCTCTGTCGGCCTCGCCCGAACGTCTGGAACTTCCCGTGGGTTCGCTGGCCGTTCGGTCGCACTTGAAAACACCCAATACCAGTCAATAATAATCGGCCG
>CAYTWV010000026.1:0-8383 GCA_964442235.1 uncultured Myxococcales bacterium
GCTGCACCCATACGCCGTTCCGGAGATTATCGTGACACCGGTGACCGGGGGGTTTGCGGAGTATCTGAATTGGGTTGTGTCCAGCACTCGGTCGACGGGAACAACCGGGGCAGGTTAAGGCTCGTCGTCCTCGTCGATTTCGTTGGCGCCGACAAGGGCCCCGGCAAGCTGCCCACAAGCCGCATCAATATCCTGCCCCCGGCTCTGCCTGACGGTAACGGTCATGTGTTTTGACTGAAGCACGGCTGCAAAGCGGTCCACTTGTTCTGCCGAGGGGCGGATGAAGGGGCTTCCCGGGTGCGGATTGAAGGGGATCAAATTCACTTTGGCCCGGTGGTGGGCCAACAGCCGTACCAACTCTTTGGCTTGTTCCACCGAGTCGTTGATTCCCGACAGCAATACATATTCGAAGGTCAGACGCTGATGGGGGCGCAACGGCCACGACTTCAGGGTCTCAAGCAGCAGACTGAGGGGGTACTTCCTGGAAATCGGCATGAGCCTGGCGCGCAGCTCCTGATTGGGGGCGTTGAGCGAGATGGCCAGGTATACGGGGGCCTCTTTGGCCAGTCGTTCGATGCCCGGGACGACGCCGGCGGTGGAAACGGTGATGCGCCGATGTGAGATGTTTCGCCCGGCTTCGTGGTGCAGCAACCGAATGGCTTTGATGACCTGGTCCAGATTCAAAAGGGGTTCGCCCATGCCCATAAAGACCAGGTTCTTGATGGGCATCTGGCCGGCATGGGGAAGCGCCAGCAGGTGTTGGTCGACGATCTCTGCGGCGGTCAAGTTGCGGTGGTATCCCAGGTGGCCGGTCATGCAGAACGCACAGTCCAGTGGGCATCCTGCCTGGCTGCTGATGCACTGGGTGTAACTGCCGGACTCCATGGGAATCAGGACGGTTTCAATCAGGCGTCCGTCATGGGTCGAATAGGCCAGTTTCTGGGTTCCGTCGGCAGAGCGGGCATGGGCCGTTTCCGTCAGGGCATGCACCGTGGCACCCGCCTGGACAAGCGACGACCGCAATGTTTTGGACAGGGTGGTCGCGTCGTCCAGAGAGGTGATGGTCTGGCGATGGATGGCTTCAAAAAGCTGGCGTCCTCGAAAGGCCTTTTCGCCCAGGGATTGGAACCACGAGGACAACTCTTCTGGCAGCAGGCCTGCCAGAGGCTGCAAATCCGGAGCAGAGATGGGCAGGTCGGACATCAGGCCGCTTCGAAGATGTTGAAGAAGTAGCGGATTTCCCGCGCTGCCGAGGCCGTGCTGTCGGAACCGTGGACGGAGTTCTCGCCCAGGCTGTCGCCGTAGAGTTTGCGGATGGTCCCTTCGGCTGCCTTGGCGGGATCCGTGGCGCCCATCAGTTCGCGGTTGGCCAGAACGGCGTTCTCTTTGCCCAGCACCAGAAGATAGGCGGGGCCGCTGGACATGAACGACGTCAGTTCTCCGAAGAAGCCGCGTTCCCGGTGTTCCGCATAGAATCCCTCGGCCTGGGCCTTGGTCATGTGGACCTTCTTGATTTGTACAATCTCGAAGCCGGCATCTTCCCACATAGACAGGATCTTCCCGGCGATGTTCTTACGTACGGCATTGGGCTTAATCATTGCAAAAGTCTGTTCAATCATGAACGTCTCCAATTTGAGAATGAGGGCATGCGTTGCCCCGTGGCAACGGGCGAGCGGTGTATACCTCGCGCGGGATCAACAGACAAGGGAAAAAGGGAACGAGCGCCTGCGTGGCGAACCCAGGTGCGTATTGCGTTGGCGGGTCAAAGGTCCTCTGATATACTCCGGCGGTTTCGGGGCGAAAACAGGCCCGGTTTTGATGGGGAGGACGCATATGAGAGGCTCTCGTCTGTTGGTGTGCCTGGTTTTGGGAATGGCGGTGGGTTGCGGCGGCGGTTCGGCCGGCACCTCGAAGGACGATGTCCAGGTTGATTCCAAAGACACGTTGGTGGATGGGAGCGGCGATGTGGATACCGATGTGCCTGCCCCGGATACCAAAGACACGGCTCAGCCCGACGGTCTTCCTCTCGATTTGACAGATATTGCGGACGTTAAGGATGTGGCTCCGGATGAGACTCCTGATGTCCCCGATGTCGACCTTTGCCCCGACGACTGTGACGATCAGGACCCGTGCACCACGGATGTTTGTAAGCCTGAAGTCGGTTGTGAGCACACGGCGGTCCCCAACTGCTGTGACGCCCCCCAGCCCCTGAAAGTGGACTTCGAGACCGAAGCTGCACTGGAAGGATGGGCCATGAGCAGTGATATGCCCGCCTACACGGACAAGCCGGAGCTTCCGAACCTGACCTGGTCACGGTTCGATGGCCGAGCGCATACCTCGACCTGGTCTCTCTATTTTGGCGACACGCTCACCAAGACCTATGACAACGGCCATCGTGTGGCGGCCGTGGCCACGTCACCCGAATTCCACCTGGCGCCTTCGGCTCGATACGCCCTTCGCTTCTGGGTTTACCTGGGCGTTGAAGAGGGCGTCTATTCGGACTATATGCTGGTCAACGTGGTCGCCGATGGTGTGCCCGTCAGAGTCTGGGCCAAAGATGCCACGAGTACGGTCAGCAAGTGGAACCAGATCGAAGTCGACCTTTCGGCCTTCTCTGGAAAAACAATCCGGCTGCAGTTTGCGTTTGATTCTCACGACGAACATGAAAACGGCCTGGAGGGGATCTACGTCGACGACATTTCCGTCGATCGCAACTGCTCTGCGGATCTCTCTTGCTCGTCCGCAGCGGGGTGCAATGACTTCATCACGTGCACCAAGGAAACCTGCAACCAGGGCAAATGCCAGTACAGCGTCACCGCAGGCTGTTGCTTGACCCCCGCCGAGTGCGAAGATTGGGATGGCTGCACCTTGGACAAATGCTCGGAGAACAAGTGTCTGAAGCAGGCCGACCCCAACCCCAAATGCTGCAATTCCAGTGATACCTGTCACGACCAGGACGACGTCTGCACCCTGGATGTCTGCAAGAACTCCAAGTGCCAATTCCTGCCAAGCGGGCAGCCCGGATGCTGCACCCAAGACGCCCAGTGCAACGACAATGACACCTGCACGGCAGACCGTTGCGAAAACAAGACCTGCGTCTATGTCCCGATCTGCTGCACGCAGAATTCGGACTGCAATGACGGCGACGACCTGTGCACCAACGACCTGTGCGAAGTGGGAAAGTGCAAGTACTACGTGTCCGGCTCCCAGGGATGCTGCGCCCCGCAGATGGTGACCGAAGACTTCGAAGATGGCATGGCCCAAGGCTTCCTCTTCACGGCCACCAATCCGACCCAGCTTCAGTGGGTCGTCGGCGTGGGCGACGCCTATCAGGGAAACCAGTCCATGTTCATCGATGCCTCGGGCATCACCTCGGCGCAGAGCGCAGAGGCCATCCTACCCCTGGCCCAGATCCCGCCAGTGGGCGGCAAACTGACGTTCTACATGAAACAGACCATGGCCAGTTCGGGCGACTGCAGCCTGAATAAGCTTGTGGTTAAATTCAATACCGCAATGTTGCAGACTGAATGCAATACCATTGCGGATTGGTACAAGGTCTCGGTCTCCCTCTCCTCCATTGCGGGGCAGCAGGGGGCCCTGTCTATCGTGTTCTATGCCAGCCCTTACTCCTCCAGTGCCTACAAGGTGTGGGTGGACAAGATTCTGGTCGAGCAACAGTGCTGCTCGGACAACTCTCAGTGCGACGACGGAAACGCCTGTACCGCAGATTCCTGCCCGGGAAGCAACTCCGTGTGTCAGTTCGTGCCCATCGAGGGCTGTTGCCTGAGCGACTCGGTGTGCGAAGACGGCGATGAGTGCACGGACGACCGCTGCCTGAACAACTGGTGTGAGCACATCAACGAGTGCTGCGCTATGGATGGCGTATGCGACGCTGCAGACGATATCTGCACCGTGGATCACTGCCTCAATTCACGCTGCTATTTTGAACCCACCGGCGTGGCCGGCTGCTGTGAACCCGACCAGTACCTGGAAACGTTTGAAGCCGGGTTCGGCGGTTGGGAACCCACGGATCTCACGTCCCCTTCCCGATGGCGCTTGACCACGGCGGATGCGGTCAGTGGTTCGCAGGCCCTCTACTTCGGCAACGAGGCGGGGACGGCGTACAACGACAACGTTGAATCGGCCATCCTTGGGCCCCAGGTGACTATTCCTTCGGCGCCAGGCGTGCGACTGAATTTCCAAACCCGCTATACCACCGAGGGCCCCGACAAGTTCAAGGTCGTGTTCCGGTCGGAAGATGGCGTGGACCATATGATCGTGGAGTTGAGCGGTACCCAGAGCGCCTGGACCCTGAAGACCTACGACTTGCAGGCGTACGCAGGCCAGAAGGGCCGCTTCGTGTTCAATTTCCGTTCCGACGGTTCCATCACCTATCTGGGTGTGTTCGTGGACGATGTCTCTCTGGTGATCGACTGCTGCAGTGCTTCGGACCAGTGCGACGACGATAACCCCTGCACGCTGGATTCCTGCCCGGGCAGCGAAGCCATGTGTGTCAATCTGCCGGTAGAAGGCTGCTGTATCACCAACGGGAATTGTGCCGATGGGGATGCCTGCACGTTGGACATCTGCACTCTCGAGCACGTCTGCACCAACACCGACATTTGCTGCGAGTCTGACGCCGAGTGTGACGACGGGGATGATGTCTGCACCCAGGACCTGTGCCTGGGGAACTACTGCTTCTTCTCACCCACGGGCACGCCGGGCTGCTGCACGCCCGAGGCCTTTGCCGAGAACTTTGATTCGGGCAGTCTGGCCAGCCGTTGGACCGCGCAGAATCCCGGCACCGGTGATGAGTGGCGCCTGGGTTCTGCCCATGTTGTCTCCGCACCCAGCGCACTCTATTTCGGCTCGTCCTCAGAGAACGGGTACTCCAACAGTATCGATTCCAGCCTGACATTAAATGACCCTCTGACGGTCCCCAATGCCGAGGGGGTCGCTTTGCAGTTCCAGATTTGGTCCTCTACGGAGAGTGGCTTCGACAAACTCTCGGTGTTTGTGCTTGAGGGTCAAGTGGAGACCAAGCTGGGTGAAGTCAGTGGCGAGGCCAACAGCTTTGCGGCCAAGAGTTACCCCCTGGATGCGTTCCGAGGGAAGCCGATTCGAATTCGATTCACGTTCCACAGCGATGGCAGCTCGACTCGGCAGGGTATCTGGATTGACAACCTCATGGTCACCCGAGAGTGCTGCGACACTGTTGCGGATTGTAACGACGACAAGGTCTGCACCATCGATTCCTGCCCTGGGCCCGTGAGTGAGTGCATTTTTGCTCCGGTTCCAGGTTGCTGCGAAACCAAGGCCGATTGTGACGATGGCGATGCCTGCACCGTGGATTCCTGCACCGAAAGCAACACCTGTTTGAACCTGAACGAGTGCTGCGCCAACGACCAGGAATGCGACGACGGCGACGATGTTTGCACCGCTGACCACTGCGTGAACAGCAAGTGCAAATTCCTGCCCACGGGTGTGCCCGGCTGCTGCCAGTCCTCGCTCTTCTTTGACGACTTTGAGTCGGGGCTTCTGACCGGCTACGTGGTTCAGAACGATGCCGATTCGCCGGCCAACTGGCACATCACAACGATAGCATCAGTGTCCGGAAGCAGTGCGCTGATTTTCTCGGCCAACGACGACCTTTCCTACGGGAACAATGTGGATGCCACATTGACCACACCGACCATCGACGTGCCCCTCAATGCCATTTCGCCCAAACTGCTTTACAGTGTCCGTTACTACACTGAGAGCTGTTGCGACCGCCTTACGGTCCATGTGGTGCAGGGCACTGTCGAGACGCAGCTTGCCGAGTACAAGGGACAATCCGATGCGTGGATCGCCGCCACTTCGGCCCTGGATGCCTACAAGGGAAAAACCATCCAGATTCGCCTGAAGTTCCACTCGGACAGCGGGCTTGGGTATTGGGGCGCCATGGTGGACAACCTGCAGGTCAAACAGGAGTGCTGCACGGACTCGGCGCAGTGCAACGACAACGACCCCTGCACCGTTGACTATTGCCCCGGGGCCAATGCGGGCTGCATCAACGAGGAAATCCCGAACTGTTGTGTTTCGGGGGCCGATTGCCTGGACGACGATCCTTGTACACTGGACAAGTGTTCGGAAGCACATAACTGTCACCATATTAATACTTGTTGTACGGATAACGATCAATGTAACGATCAGGACTCGTTGTGCACCCAGGATTCGTGTGTGAACGGGCAGTGCTTCTTTGCCCCCACGGGCATGCCTGGCTGCTGCGCCACGCCGCTGTTTGAGGATACCTTCAGCACCGACAAGGGGTGGACCTACGAGGGACAGTGGCAGCGGGGACCCGCTGTGGCATCCACCTGCGCCGAGTCGCCGCTGAAGCAGGATCCTGCGACCGACTACACGGGCAGCAGCGACAACTTCCTGGCCGGTGTGGCCATTGGAGAGTGTGTGTCGGAAACCACTACGGGGACCTGGTATTACATGACGTCACCCGTCATTGATACCTCGCTGGCTCCCGCTTTGTACCTTGGATTCTGGAGACATTTGAATTCGGATTCCTTCCTTTATGCCGACAACCGAGTGGAGCTTTGGGATGGGGCCTCGTGGGTCAAGGTCTGGGGGCAGAATTCTCAGGCTACTGCCGACGCCAACTGGGTCTATGTGGAGTACAACGTCACGCCTTACAAGAGCGCCGAATCCAGGGTGCGTTTTGGGGTGAACGTGTTGTCGGCGGCCGGCAAAGCGGCATCGTCGTGGAACGTCGATGATGTCAGACTGTATGTCACCACCGAGAATCATTGCTGCGGCCTGGATACGGACTGTTCTGGCTTTGGAGACGCCTGCCTGGGTGGCAAGTGTGTGGACAAGTGCCTGGCCGGGTGTATGGGCCGGGAATGTGGACCCAACCCCTGCGGCGGATCGTGTGGCACATGCCCCAACGGTGGACAATGCCAGCCCAACGGGATGTGCTGTGTTCCTCAGTGTCTGGGCAAAGAGTGCGGGGACGACGGTTGCGGCGGGACCTGTGGTAGCTGCGGAACCAACGAGTCTTGCCAAAGCGGTAATTACGGATGCAACCAGGGAAGCGTCGAATGTGGCACCTCTTGCTGCAACGCAGGCTCGGTGTGCTTTGATGGGGCGTGCTGCAAGCCGATGTGTGATGGCATGCAGTGTGGCGACGACGGCTGTGGTTCCGTATGCGGGACCTGCGGCTCGCTGGAGCAGTGCCTGTTTGGCACCTGCGAATGCGACTGGGAGATGCTGCCCTTGGAGGGCGAATTCTTCCGCGTCTCCATGTTGGAATTTGTGGATGAGACCCAGCCCACCGTGGGCTTTGACGTCGACGAAGATCCCGAGACGTGTGCTCCCGCCTCGACCTGCGTCGATGGCATCGACAATGCGTTTGCCGGCTTCATCGAGTCTTCGCCGCAAGCCGATTTGAATCTGTTGATGATCGAGTTGCTGGAAGCGGGCTATCTGGTGCCCTTGTTCCAATTCCAGTTGGGCCAGGAACTGCCCCTGTCGGCCAGCGCCACGCTTATGGGTGGCCTGCAGGTGGGTACTGCCGATTCGTGCAACTTCCTGGTGGACTCTGAGTGTGAGCACAAGGTGCTTGGCGAGTCCTTCGAGCCGGGAACCTGTTCCATGGAACCGACTTGGGCACAACTGGAGATGACAACTCCGATGAGTTTTGTGGGCGGCGACCTGGATTCCGTGCTGCGGCTGGCCATGCGGCTGCCCCAGGGCAAGCGGGCCATGCTGACGATTTATGCCGCACACGTGGATGCCGGCTGGGTTGTGGATAGTGGCACGGGCCACGTGGAGGGCGTCTTGGGTGGGGCCGTGCTGAAGCAGGACTTCCTGGATTTGGTTGACCAGTTGCCGCTGCTTCCGGGAATGACTCCCAGCGTTGTGTTGTTCAAAACCCTGCTGGATGTGTTCCTGGTACCCGACATCGACCTGGATGGAGATGGCGAATTCGAGGCGTGCTCGCTGGCGCTTAGGTTCATGGCCATTCCCACAACGATTACTGGCGTAGAGGCTCCGTAGCCGACTTGTAATGGAGGAGTGAATGCGAGTTTTAACGACGTTGATTGCCCTCTTCACGGTGTGCACCCTGGGCCTGGCTTCGGGATGCAAGAAGTCGGAGCCCAAGAAGGACCCTCAGAAGGCAGAGGAACCGGCCCCGGCGGAACCGACCGCCGAGCAGAAGGAGCCCGCCCCGGAGCCCACGGCAGCAGAAGCAGCGGCCAAGGCTGACGTTGTGGCCGCAAAGGGCGACGTCGTGGCACAGCCCAAGGCCGATGTGGTTGCCATGGCCCCGGAGACGGTCGCCGATGCGACGCCGGTGGCAGGCGATGTTAAGGCCGCACCGGTTCCTGCC
>CAYTWV010000026.1:8393-12515 GCA_964442235.1 uncultured Myxococcales bacterium
CCTGCCGGCGGCACGGCCGTTGTGGCCAAGGCCGGCGAGGCGGGTACCGTCGCCGTGGTCGAGGGTGCGAAGCCCGTAGAGGGCGATGTGACCAGCCCTGCGGATACTGCTGCCCCGGCTGCAGACTCACCGCATTGGGGCCAGAAGTTCGCCCTGGATGCCATCATGGTGACCAGCGACCTGGTCGGGAACCCCGAGCACTACTCGCAGTTCCCCAACATCAAGGTTCGCGGGCAGGTTCTGGCGTTTAAGGACACGATGGTCCTGGTCGGCACCAAGACCACCGAGGGTCTTTGGGTCTTTGCGGTGAGACTGGAGGCCGTTCCGACCAACCAGAAGGTGCAGGTCGGCCAGATGTTGTTCCTGGAAGGCAAGATGGAAAAAGAGGGTTGGACGCTGGACCTGGTGGATGGGGCCAAGCTGAAAGAGGACAAGTCCGTCAAGGCGACCTACGATTGGATTCTTGCGGCCCGAGCAGGCGAATTCGAAGAGAAGGGCCCCGGGCAATAACACAACGCTGTCTTCTTTGCGGAGGAGGGGGGATTCGAACCCCCGGAACCCTTTCGAATTCAACGGTTTTCAAGACCGCTGCCATAAGCCGCTCGGCCACCCCTCCAGGTAAACCTTCAACAAAAACGGCGCCTAGCCTAGTTCCCGCGGCCCAAATGTCAAGCCGAGAAAGATTCGGCGGGCGACGCACCGTGTGACGCAACACGGAACACTGCTTGACGCCCACGGGGCCTCGGGCAATAATCGCGGTTCATACTCTCTGGGTGTAATTTTGTGCCCCCAAAGCGTCATGTGGACCCCGGGTAGGTTTGCCGACTTGCTGGATGCCCTGAAGACATCTGGTGGACGGGATCTGGCAACGTTGGACGAACGGTTTCTTCAGCGCTGTGTGGAGCGCCGCATGGAAGAGTCCGATGTAGCGACGCCCGAGGAGTATTGCCAAGTCTTGCTGGGTAGCCCGCCGGAAGCCAATTGCCTTCATCGTTCGCTGGACATCCATTTCAGCACCCTGTTTCGGGATCCGCTTACCTTCGCCATGCTGGAGCAGAGAGTTCTGCCCATTCTGCTGGCGCAGCGCAGCCGGTCGCATAGAAGAGAGATTCGCATCTGGTCTGCCGGGTGTGCCGAGGGCCAGGAGGCCTATTCGCTGGCAATCCTGCTGAAAGAGATGTCCGTGGGGGCCCAAAGGGAAATCCCCTTTCGCATCTTCGCAACCGACAATTCCGTTGCCCAGATTCAAATCGCTGCCCAGGGGGTCTTTCCTTTGGCGGCGATGGAAAATGTAAGGTTTGGTCATCTGGAAAAGTGGTTCAATAAGCAGGGACAGAGTTATGCCGCAGACAAGCAGCTTCGGGATGTCATTGATTTCTCGGTTTACGATTTGCTGGATACGAGCACGATGGTTCCTCCGGCAAGTATATTTGGCGAGTTCGACTTGATTATGTGCTGCAACGTGATTTATTACTATCGTCACGAGTTCCAGACTCAGATTCTGCGGAAACTGCGGCGGGCGCTGGCGCCCGAAGGGTTTCTTGCGACTGGCGAGGCCGAGGGTGACAGCGTTCGAGGCGCCCGTTTTTTGCCGATGGCCCCTTCCGTTTGTCTTTTTCAGAAGCCGAGGTAAGTCATGAAGTTGGGTGCGCAACTAAGACTCGGATTGGGGATTATCCTGGTGCTGGCGGCCGGGCTGGCGGCGCTGGCCTGGTACCAGTCAGAACAAATCTGGCTTCAAACCAAGTTGATGCGTGAGCACCCGTTCGAAGTTCGAGTGGCAGTGAGTCAATTGGATGCAGATATCGAGTCTCTGTCCAGGCTGTCTCGCGATGTGATGCTGGTCACCACGGACGTCGAGGCCGAAGAGTTGGCGACCCCAAGCAAGATCCGGGATCTGAGCGCCAGCAAGCGCCTGGCCGCGATCCAAGAGTTGTATTTGGGGCCTCGAGGGGATCTTGAGGCTCTGGAGCGGGAGTTTTACGCCTGGGATTCCATGCGAGACGAGACCCTTCGGCTGGCCCGAGGGGGCCAACGAGACGTGGCCCTGCAGCGTCTTCGCACCGGTGGAGTCCAATCTACTCAGGGCGAAATACTGAGAGATCGGTTGGCCACAATAGATACATTTGCGACAAACAAAGCAGAACAGTTCTTTCAGGAAGCCACTCAACTTGCTGCGGACATGAAGGTCCGGCTGCTTCTGATCGTGGCGGCGATGTTTCTGCTGTCTGTATGGGTTGCCTGGCGGCTTCTCCAGGGCGTCAAGGGCCCGCTGGGGGCCTTGACCTCGGCAGCTCAGCGATTCAGCGAAGGGGACCTGACCACCCGAATTCCCCCGTTGCCGGACTCCGATTTTGAGTTGCTGGCAGAGGCCTTTAACTCACTCACGGCGACGGTGAAGGCCGACACCGAGTTCAGGGACCGGGCTTCCCAACTTAACGGTGTGCTTCTTCACGCCCTGGATGCTCCGGGCCTTACGTCGGTCATCCTGCGGCCGATCATGCAGTTGACCGGATCACAGTTGGGCGCCATCTACGTCCTGAACGATGCGAAGACGGAGTATGTTTGTATTGAAAGTCTTGGACTAAATCGTAATAGGCGAAATTCTTTTGAAGCATCGATTCAGGAAGGCGAATTCGGGCTTGCGCTGGCCACCAGAGAAATTCATCGGGTGAGCGGTCTGACAGCGGATACCTGCTTTGTCTTTTCGGCTGTGGCCGGGGATGTCATTCCCAAAGAGATCCTGACCATCCCCTTGCTTTCGGGAACCGAGGTCCCTGCTGTGATTTCCCTTGCCAGCGTGACGGCCTACGATTCGACGGCCATGCGGCTGGTGTCGGAGATGCAGAGCGCTGTGGCCGCCTGGGCAAACAGCATGCTGGCCAGGCAGCGGGTGCTGGCGTTAACTCATGATCTGGAAAGACGCAATCGGGAGTTCAAGGCACAAGCCGAGACTCTGGGCAAGGCCAACGCATACAACCGTAGTCTGCTTGAAGCCAGCCTGGATCCAATGGTTACGATCGGCCCCGATGGCCGCATCACGGATGTCAATCGGGCTACGGAAGAAGCCACTGGTTTGGGAAGACAGGCGTTGATCGGTACGGACTTCTCGGCCAATTTCACGGATCCGGTCCAGGCGACGGCCGGATACCGGCAGGTCTTCAAGGATGGCGTAGTCCGAGATTATGAATTGGTGTTAAAAGGTGCACATGGCGAAGAAAAACCGGTCTTGTACAATGCGGCCCTCTACCGTGATGAAGAGGGAGAGGTCATCGGTGTGTTTGCTGCCGCCCGCGATGTTTCGGAGCTGAAGCGGACGGAACGGGAACTGCAGCGTTTGAACCGTGAGCTAGTTGCGCACTCGAAGGAACTTCTGGCAGCAAATCGGGTGCTGGATGAGCAGAGGGCCGAAATGGCCTCTCAAGCCGTGGAACTGTCTCAGCAAAATGCAGAATTGGAGCACCAGAAGCGGCAGGTGGATGAAGCCAGCCGGCTGAAGAGTGCATTTATGTCGAAAATGAGTCACGAACTGCGAACGCCGCTGAACTCGGTGATTGCCCTGGCCGGAGTGCTGTCCCGACGGCTGACCGGCAAGATCCCAAGCGAAGAGCAAGGGTACTTGGATGTGATTCAGCGCAACGGCAAGAACCTCTTGTCCCTGATTAATGATGTTCTGGACCTGTCCCGTATCGAGGCTGGTCGTGAGGAAATCCGGGTCGAGCGCTTTTCGCTTCAGGACTTGACTGCAGAACTGGTGGCCATGCTGTCGCCCCACGCGCAGGAGAAGGGCATTGGGCTGCTGAACCAGATTCCGGCCAATCTGCCTTCGATTGCCAGTGACGCAGACAAGTGCCGTCACATCCTGCAGAACGTGATTGCAAATGCGGTGAAGTTCACGGAGCGGGGCTCGGTCACGGTGTCTGCGCAGGCATCCGAGCACTATCTGAATGTGGAAGTTCGAGACACGGGCATCGGCATTGCCCACGAGGCCCTTTCGCTGATCTTCGAGGAGTTTCGCCAGGCCGACGACAGTACCGCGAGAAAATACGGGGGTACGGGGCTGGGCCTTCCTATTGCCCGCAAGTACGCACGCATGCTGGGGGGCGAGGTGTTTGTGTCCAG
>CAYTWV010000026.1:12525-16357 GCA_964442235.1 uncultured Myxococcales bacterium
CGGTGCGATTGCCCTATAGCTTGGATGCACGAGGGGATGCTCCAGAGCACTCCTTTGCTCCCGTGCCGGAAGTACCTCTTGCTCCGCCTGCTCGAGGTAACGGGCGAAGAGTGCTTCTGGTAGAAGACAACGAGGGTGCTATTGTCCAGATGCTGGAGATTCTGCGAGATCAGGGCTACGAGGTCGATCTGGCCCGTGACGGAGCGGCTGCGCTGGAAATCGTTTCCCGAGCGCTGCCCGATGCCATGATTCTGGACTTGATGATGCCGGGTGTGGATGGTTTTGAGGTACTTGGGAAACTCCGAGAAGACCCTCGAACAGTCCGTCTGCCAGTCCTGATTCTCACTGCTAAACATGTCTCCAAAGAAGAACTCAGTATTCTCAAGGGGAATCACATCCACCAACTGATCCAGAAGGGAGATGTGGATGCGGTGAGGTTGCTTTCCGCCGTGGCCGAAATGGTCGCCCACGTTGCCGTTTCGGACGGTGACCTTCCCCCCAGGGCGATGCGCCGGCGCAAACCGGCGGCCAACGCCAAACCCCTTGTTCTAGTGGTTGAGGACAATCCCGACAATTTGCAGACGGCAAGGGCCCTGCTGGAGCCAATGTATGCCGTCGTGGAAGCCAAGGATGGTTTGGAGGGCCTGGCGGAAGCCAGAAAACGGTTGCCCGACGTTATCCTGATGGACATTGCTCTGCCGGGACTGGATGGCGTGCAAACGCTGCGGCAGTTGAGGCAGGATCCCGCCATTCGGGACATCCCCGTGATCGCCGTGACAGCCAGCGCCATGTCTTCGGACAAAGAGAGGATTCTGGCCCACGATTTTGATGGGTATGTCTCCAAGCCCATCGACCATGAAGAATTTCTCAAAACCATTCGCGACGTACTCGGGGAGTAGGGGTAGGGCATGGAACTCGGCACACTTACGATCCTGGCGATTGACGACAATCAGGATAACTTGATCACGTTGTCCGCAGTCCTGGCGGATGCCCTGCCGGGGGCAAGAATTCTGACGGCCATGGATGGACCCTCGGGAATTGGCTCCGCCCGAAAGCACGACCCCGATGTCATCCTGCTGGACATTCTGATGCCTGGCATGGACGGCCTTGAGGTATGTCGCAGACTGAAGGCCGAGGAGATTCTTCGAGACATTCCCGTGGTCTTTCTGACGGCCCTTCGAACCGAGCGTTCTTTGCGGGTGGAAGCACTGGAAGTAGGCGGCGACGCCTTCCTGACCAAGCCCCCCGACGAACAGGAACTGCTGGCCCAGATTCGCGCTATGGCCAAGTTGAAAGCTGCCAGCCGCTTGCGCCGTCTGCATCGAGAGGATCTGGTCGAACTGGTTTCGAAGCGTACCCATGAGTTAGAGGTTCAGCTTGAAGAAAAGCGGCAAGCCGAGGCGGTAATCACCAGGCTTCTTAATGAGGTCCAGCAGGAGAAAGAGAGCCTGAGGGCCCTACTTAATAGCATCACGGATGAGGTCTGGTTTGCGGACCTTGAAGGCCGATTCACGCTGGCGAACCCATCCGCCCGCTCCACCTTTGATCTTCGCCCTGACCAGGTTGTCTCGGTTAGTGAACTGGCTGGAGGCATCGAAGTGCTGGACGCACAAGGGCGACCGCGTCCCCTCGAGGACTCTCCGCCTCTTCGGGCTTTGCAAGGAAACGTCGTTCGGAATCAGGAGGAGTATGTTCGGGTTCCTTCCACCGGAGAACTGCGATACAGGCTGATCAATGCCGCTCCCGTTTATGATGCTGCCAATCATATTGTGGGTGCCGTGGCCGTGGCCAGGGACCTCACCGAGCGAAGGCGAATGGAGGAGGACCTTCGCAGCAGCGAAGCCAAGTTGCGCGTTACCATCGACGAGGCGCCGGTTTGTGTTGGGGTGGTTGGGTTGGACCAGCATTTCCTGAAATGTAACCGAGCCTTCTGTTCGTTCCTGGGGTACTCCGAAGACGAACTCAAGCAAAGAACGATAAACGACGTAACCCACCCGCAGGACCTGCACGTCGGCAAGAGCGAGATGCAAGCCATCATGGCTGGTTCCAAGGACAGTGCCCGGGTTCAGAAACGATACGTCCGCAAAGACGGGAGCGTGGTTTGGGGAGAAATCACCATCCACCTGATTCGAGAGCCCGATGGCCGCCCCGCCTATTTTCTGCCGGTGATTCAGGACATCACCGAACGCAAGGCCGCAGAGTTCGAGTTGGGCCTCAGTCAGGAGCGGTTCTCCAAAGCGTTCCTGACTTCACCCTATGCCATCGCAATCACTCGGCCGGAGAATGGAACCTTCGTTGAGGTCAATGAAGCCTTTTCCGCGATGACCGGTTATTCCCGAGACGAGGCATTGGCCGAATCATCCATTGGCCTGAATCTGTGGTACGACAACAACGACAGGCACCATGTAATGGCAGAGTTGCGCGCCGGGCGGGCCGTGGTGGGGCAGGAGTTCAAGTTCCGCAGGAGCGACGGCCAGGTGATCGTGGGTCTGTTTTCGGCGCAACTGATGCAACTGGGCGGGGCGCCCTGCGTGTTGTCCAGCATCAACGACGTCTCACAGCGCAAGCACACCGAAGAGGCCTTGAGAAGGACCGAAGCCATCCTTACTGCGGCTCTGGACCAGAGCCCCATCGGTATTGTGGTCATTGATGAATCCGATGGAAAGGTGAGGTATATCAACAATACGGCTGCGCGATTTTATAGTGAAGGAGCCCCTTCTCTTGCCGCCGGCGCCCCTGTCGCTGATTTCCTGGAACTCACACCGCTTTTTGACCTGTCGGGGCGGAAACTTCCCAACGACCAACGCCCACTCATGCGAGCGCTCCATCGCCAGGAGACCATAAGTGGCGAGTATGTGTATCGCGTGGGTGGTTTTCGCGAGCGAGTGGTTCAGATCAGCGCAGCTCCGATCAAAGATCATATGGCCATAACGATTGGGGCCATCGGCGTTTTTAGCGACGTGACCGACGTTAAGAGGGCAGAGGAGAACTATAAGTCCCTCTTCGAACAGATGCTAAATGGTTTTGCGGTTCATGAGTTGATCTGTGATGCCAATGGAGTCCCGGTGGATTATCGGTTTCTGGCGTTCAACCCGGCCTTTGAACGAATGACGGGGTTGAAGCAGGCCGAGGTTGTGGGACGGACTGTCAAAGAGGTTCTGCCCGGAATCGAAGACGTCTGGATTCGGAACTACGGCCGTGTGGTGCTATCGGGAGAGCCGATGTCGTTTGAAGAGTCAACCGCGGTGGTCGGCAAACGATTCGAGGTGACGGCGTTTCGGACCGCCCCCGGCTGTTTTGCGTGCGTTGTCAATGATGTGACCGAGCGTCGGGCGACCGAAATGGAGCGAGAGAAGTTAAGGAACCAGCTAGTTCAGGCCCAAAAGATGGAGGCCATCGGCCGGTTGGCTGGCGGGGTGGCTCATGACTTCAATAATCTGCTCATCGCCATCCGTGGCAATGCGGCGTTGGCCAAAGAACAGATTCCCGAGGGTCTCGCCAAGAGTTTCCTGACGGAAATCGAAGAGGCAGGTGTCCGGGCCACAGAGATGACGTCACAGTTGCTGGCGTACAGTCGGCGGCAGGTGCTGGCTCCCAAGGTTCTGGACCTTAATTCCGTGGTTGGCGGGATGGTAAGGATGTTGGTGCGAATGCTGGGCGAAGACATTCGCATTCAACTGGATCTGGCGCCGAACGTCTGGCCTGTGTGTGTGGACCCCACACAGATGGAGCAGGTCGTCATGAACCTGGCGGTGAACGCCCGAGACGCCATGCCCGGCGGTGGCCCGCTGGTGTTTGAGACCCGAAACACCGTCGTCACCGAAAAGGACCG
>CAYTWV010000027.1:0-9346 GCA_964442235.1 uncultured Myxococcales bacterium
GTACCAGATTGACGACTCCGCCTCTGCTGGCCTGGTGGTCATCTTTGGATATCACGCATTTCGATATCAACGGGCCATTAAGCGCCAGTTGGGCAGCGTCAGGTATTGGGGGCGGCCTGAAGGCAGTTGAGACGTCGGGATACAAACGATGCACGACTGCGGCGCCCGAAACAGGAGATGAGAATGAGTGCTGAATGCGAAGAAGGGACCTGGCCCGGGCTCTCGGAAGCGGTGCGCCGTCTGGAGGCCGACGGGGTTGTAAGCCGGACGTTTCGACGACTGGACTCCCAGCGTCAGGAACTTGTTCTGCAAGCCATTCTTGCCGAAGCCCAAGAGGTCGGATTGTCCGCGGTGAACATCAAGCGGGTGGCGCAACGGGCTGGGGTGTCGGTCGGGTCACTTTACCAGTACTTCGGTAATCGGGAGCACCTGGTCGAGTCGACCATCACGCTGTGCCGAGAGTACGTTGTGGACATCGTGAACCAGTCGACGGGCTGGCTTGTGGATATGCCGCTGGAGGAGGCGCTGTTCGCCTATGTCTATTGTGGATGCGACTGGATGAAACAGGAAGGCCTGCTGATGAAGCTCTTTGCGAGGGCAGCGTACAGTCCTGATTCAGCGCTGGGGCCGACTCTGGTGGAGCCGGTTTCCAACGCCATGCTGGCCGTTGTTCGGGAGTTGCTTCGGTCTGCCGTGGTGCGCGGCGAACTTCCCCCTGATGCCGACATCGAAGGTGCAAGCGTGTTCGTTCACGCGAATCTCAGCATCTTGGGTGATACGGCAATGCTCGTTTATCTAAACAGTTATTTCAGAATTCATGGAAATAGCACCGGTTCTGATCTTGAGGCCACTATTCGCAGGTGGGTCGGATATGTCGTCGCAGGACTCGGTGTCCGCTCGCTGACGCCCGCATCGTGACCCGGCGCAGCAACTATTCGGGGATGGATGGCTGTTGGGCGGGCGATGCGGGAATCCTCGCTCCAATCGGCGATTCAATGCCTATTTGGCGTCTACGGCCAACGTCTCCGAGGCGATGGAGCAGGTATCCTGCATCAAATGCACGCGCACGCTGCCCAAGAGAGGGGTTACTGGCAACTTAACCTCGACGCGGCGAACGAACCCCTGGTCGTCTGCCTCAACGACAGTATCCAGCCCGTAATCCAGCGGAAGGGGGGACCCGGTAGCCACGTCGACGACCAGCAGTGCGTAACGATGCTCTGCCACCTTTAGAGAGGAACCCTCCAGGGTAACTGCCGCCTCATTGGCGCTTATGGTGAACGTCGGCGTCTGAGCCAGGGCAGGGCACTGGACGCTTCCCACGCCGTCGGGTTCGACCAGGATGGCCCCGGCCACAAGCAGCATATCCGTCTGGGGGTTGCACAGCCCCAAGGCCTTCAAGAACGACCCGTACATCTTGATCTTGGAGCATATGGCGGAGACCACCACATCGCCGGCAACCAGCCCTTTGCCCGCTGCATCCAGCGGGGCTGAGATGCGGAAGCTGTCGAAGGCCAGGCTCACGTTCATCACTTCGAGAGCAAAGGCCTGACTGTTGTTCATCGTGAGCAAGCCATCCTTGAAGGAGGCGGTCAGCGGTACCATGGCCCGTGTTTCCGGGTCGGGAATGGCCTTGCCCTGAACATCCAGTTTGGCCCCCAACATCCACGCCACCGACGACTGGGGAGTGCCCTCGACCAGCCCCACCAGAAAGTGGAGCGAGTCGAAGCCGATCTGGTTGTAACTGGGCAGCATGGTGGGAAGCGGAGCGGCAAGACGGTAGAGATGCATTCGACCCGCTTCCTGGCCGGAGGCGCTGGGAACGGAATACGGAAATTCGGTGGCACTTCCGCCTTGCAGTTTGAAAGATCCTTCGAACGTAACGGTTCCGGCCTTGGTGCCACCGGTCATCTTGAGCCCTTCGCGCTCGGGATCTACCAACCAGTCTGCCGTAACCTTGATAGAAACCATCCCCTCATTGTCCGGGATGAAATGACCGTCGGGCACAATGGTCAGGAAGCGTCGATCTCCGGAAACCGAGGACTGGACCGGGGAAGGAGGATCAACCTCGACAACAAGACTAGCCGAATCCAGCAGGGCCAGTCTTGTGTCACCCTCTTCCCTGACCATCAGATAGAGCCGCACCGGCTGGTTATGGGCAATGGTGTCGGGGGGCGTCTGGGTCGGTGTGCCCATGGTGGTCGCGTAGAGCAAAGCCTGCATTTCTCCGGGCAGGGCTTCGCCCGCCAAGTGACAGTCCGGGTTGCTCTTCTGGTCCGGTCGCAGGCAGTATTCGTAGGGAACGCTGAAAACCTCACCGCTTTCGCCACCGATGTAGACGGCGTGGTTGCCCAGCGCAGGAGAACCATTCAGGTCGTTTCTGTCTCCCTGAATGAGGCGCAGCGCCCACCTTAACGTGCCATCAGAGTTCAGAACAAACAGGCGCCCCTCGCCCGAGCCCAAGTAGATGCGGTCGTTTCCGTCCACTGCAGGCGATGAGCGTATGGGCTCCAGGGTGTCGAAGGCCCAACGCTGCTTCCCGGAAGCCGGGTCCAGGGCGTAGACCGTGCCGTCTGCAGAGGCCTGGATGAGCGTCCCGTCGGAAAGCAGTGCCGGGCTGGCGTAGATGTGGTCCCTGGTTGGGAAGGCCAGACTCTCCTTCCCGCTAGAGCCGTTCACAATGTGGAGAAACCCGTCGAAACCGCCAACGGCCACATAGTCCTTTGTCAGCAAGGGACTTGCGGCCAAAGTACCGATGAAGCTGGTTGACCAGAGCAGGTCGCCATCGGCCGTTAATCGGAAGAGATTCTGGCCCAGCAGCGGAATCAGATTGTTGTTCGCAACTACCACATCTCCACTTTCCGGATCCACGGCCGGAAGCGCCCAGGTCTGGTCCGGGGTCTTGAACTTCCAGACTTCCTTTCCACTGTCTCGATTGATTGAATATATAAACCAGTTGTCGTTTGGCACAAGAAGATCGCCATTTGGCAAAATAGCCACATTGCCTTCAAACCAATTAATAAACGCGTTGTTTACGGCAGGGTCGTGCGCTTCGAAGTCCCACAGAGGCTCTCCGGAATCGGCCGTTCTGGCTCTTAGGATTCCGTCGCCCGAGCCGAAGTAGATGCGCCCCTTGTCGTCCAGCAGGGCCGACGAGTCAATGATCTCGCCCGTCTGTTCACTCCATTTCTCGGTGCCCTCAGGGGTAAGTGCGTAAAAGACCCGGTTGGCCGACCCGATGTAGATGGTTCCGTCGCCACCAATGACCGGTGATGAGAAGATCCCCTTGCCCGTGGGAAACGCCCAGAATGTTGCGGAGGCGCCATCGGACTTGACGGGGCTTCGGCCGGTTTGCCGTGCGTCTCGTCGGAACTTGGGCCAGGGGCTATGCGGATCAAGCGGCACGGTATAATCGTAGGTTTGCTGGGGCGTCACATCTTGCAGATCCGAGGCATCGCTGCCTGTCTCTGTGTCCGTGGGTTGGTTCGTGTCGCCATCTGAAAAATCGGCGGAAGTGTCCACTGCCGATGCAGAGTTCTTGTCGCCGCTGCATGCCGCAAAGGACAACACGATCATCATGCACAGGCCGGCAGTTCGAAATGGGCAGCGTTCGGACAACCGCATGCAGAACCTCCATTTGAAGATGGCTCGATGATGCATTGGCGGAGTCCAACTGGCCAGCCCTATTTGACAGCACCCCTCGTCCCTCAATCATTGGGCGCGCCAACGCTCCCTGTTTCGGGATCCACGTCCCTCAAAACACACCGTCCTTGACAGAAATCCGGCTCCCGGGATAGCTTCTTAACCCAATCCACACAGGGGTGACTGGTCCAAGTTTGGACGCTGCTTTTTGGGGAGGAGCAACGTGAAATCGCAATTGGAAAGACGGTCTAATCGGCTTGGAAACTGGGTATGGGTCGCCGGCGCACTTGTTGTCCTGGCACTTGGGGGAGTTTCTTGTTTGAGGTCGGATGGCCATGGCAATGCCCTTCCCGACGGGGGCGACCCGGATCAGTCCGGTGGCAACGATGAGACATCACCCGGTTTGGATGTGGCGTCAGATTACGACGGCCATGGCACTCCGGGACTTGTGGTAAAAGCAGGTTCGGTCCAGGAAGAACTGGTCCTGGAGTCAACCGGCGGGGCGGCCCTTAAGTTAAACAAAGGAACCCTCATCCAGATTGAGACCGAGGATGACCTTGTGAACCCCTCGGACTCGGACGTTCTGGAACTGATCCTTGAAGACGCTGCCGGTGGGACAGCACTGCCCGACGGCGTGGCTGAGATTCTTCGAGCCGAGGTGAAGGTCAAGCTCAACGGCACCGAGGTTAAGGCGCACTTTTTCGCGGAAAACGAGGATTCCGAGGGTCTGGTTCTAAGTTTGGAGATCGGGCCTGACTCGTTGGCCGACGGCGCGGTGGGAGCCCTGTATGAGGTCTCATCGGACGAAGCCGTGCGTGTGGGGGCCGCCATATGGCAGGAGTCTGCACAGCCCACCCCAACCCCGGACGCCGGCAAAGAGGACTCTATGAAGGACCGCAAGGCCGACTCCGCTTCGGGCGGAACCTCGATGCGGTTCCCGGTGCCCGCAAGCGGCAAGTATGCCGTTGGCGGTGCGGGCGGCAGCGGCAGCGGTTCTGCGCCTCAAGGGGCATTTTGGGCGAAATATACCGTGGTTGACCCGGGGTGTGTTGACCTGGGCACCACCGAAATCTGTGGGCCGGTAAAAATAGCCGTGGTGAACGTGCTCGAAGAGAGCACCAAAGAGTGGCTTGGTGCCTGTACCTTCGGCGACAGCGACACCGCCTCGTTTCAAGGCTCCTATGGATACCAGTTCTGGTGCCAACGCACCGCCTTCGACGAGGCCACCGGCTCTGCAACCATCACCGTCTCGTCTCCGCAGGCGAATCTCCCCAAAGTCGAATGGAAGCTGGTGCGAATCGAGGACGGCCAGCCCATGTACTTCGGATATCAGCAGGCCGACGAGGGTCTTCACACACCCGACGGCGGAGTACAGAGTGACCCATACGCCAAGAAAGAATGGCAATTTGCAGGATATAAGAAACTGGTTTTTGAATCCAAGACAAAAAAATACTATGACATGAAACATAAGGCTCTCAATCCGCTCAAAGAGGCCGGCCTCAACGCTCAACTCATGAAGTTCGAAACCTTGCCTTCAGGCAGCACCAGGCTCACGGTTGCCGTCTACGATACCCTTGATGGCAGTGCCAAGTTGGGCGATATCGGCAAGCAGAACAACTGGCGGGTTCGGGAAATCAAGGGCAACACCGGAACGTTCGACGACAAGGGCGGCTTCAAGGGAACCGCCCATGCTGTGATGACCTTCCCGGGTCAGCCGACGAAAAAAATCTGGGAGATCAGTGCAGACGTTGAGTTCGAAGAGGACAATGGCCCGGCCACGCCTGGCGGAACTCGCTTTAATATCAAGAGCGGCGAAATTACCCAGACGATGTACACCTCTATGCCTCCATGCCAGGGAAATCCTGAAACGTTTGTTGATACTTACGATATCTTCCCGGACGATGGGTATATGTATGTTAGCCTGGATGGCGATACGCTTAAGTACAGTGCAGGAGCCTCGATTTCATCTAAAACTCCTTTATCGAGCAAACAGTACCAGATGTGCTGCCCTGGCTCCCCCTGCGAGGACGAGACCATGGAGAAGAACGAGCAGGAGCACGAGTGGCTGAACACCGGCCCCGGCCAGCAGACGGCGGATTCTGAAGGAAACCTGACGGGCACATACGTAGGAAGTATGGGAACTACCACATTCACCTGGAGTTTTCAGCCCCTGAAGGATCAGTAAGTTACACCGCGCAAACGCTCAAGTGTCGCTCTTTTCGATACCGGCATAACGCTGGCACAACTCCCAAAGTCGGTCACAAACGGGCTGGCCTTCAAGGGTCCAGGGCAAATAGTGGGTTGAGCGCTGTTTGCGGTCGAACCAGAAACTACCGCTGGGTGTTGGGGCTGGCCGGCAGACGGCAAGCCAGACAACGGTGTCGGCCCCCTGCTCGGCGGTGCGCAAGATGGGTCGGGTCAGTTTGTGGAAGCCTGGAAGCGAGGTCTTCACCCCATCCGTGTCGGCCCAACCGGGATGCATCGCATAGACAGAGACCCCAGTTCCGGCAAGAACCTGCGCCCAGCGTTCGGCGAGGACAACCTGCATTCGCTTGGTTTGAGCATAGGCAACCACGCCGTCATAGGGTCGGCTGTCCCAACCAAGGTCCTGGAGGCTGAGGCGCTGCGTATACATGCCGCCCGACGAGACATATATGACCCGTGCGTCGCCCGCTGCCCGTAGGGATGTGGTCAGCAGGTTCGTCAGCAGATGTGGGCCAATCACGTGGGTGGCCAGGGTGAGTTCGAAGCCCTCTGCAGAAAGGATTCGGCGTGGCGGCAGAACGCCGGCGTTATGCACCAGAACGTGCACTTTCGGGACGCTGCCCCCAGCCACGAAGCGGCGCACGGAGCCAAGGTCAGAGAGGTCCACTACATCGAAATCCACCTTGGGATTGCCGGTGGTGCGGCGAATCTCGTCTCGGGCCTCTTCGGCACGACCCGCATTGCGGCACAACAGGCGGACGGTTGCGCCGCGCCTGGCCAGTGCTTCTGAGGTCGCCCGACCCAGCCCCGCGTTTCCCCCGGTGACAAGACAGACACGCCCCGACAGGTCGATTTCAAGATCAGCGACCCGAAAAGCTCGGCTGTGTCGGTAAAATCCGATGCGGTCGAAGGACCCGATCATGCTCTTCCTCCGTTCCACAGCGACCGTGGAGTCATAGACCTGCCCCAGATATAAGTCCCAGAGTAACTGAAGCTGCCCGCGGTTCCAAGGCTCTTGACAGGCCGAGCCCATATTGAGCCGGAATATGTCCTTGGGTCTCAATATGTGTTGAGTATGGACTAGCCGACCAGGGTACTAGGAATCAGTACCTGGGATTTTCGGTCATTTCACAGCGAATTCCGGTTGACTGGTTTGGGGTGCGGAGTATGTTCCGGCTGAGATCCCGAGTCCCCGAAAAACAACGAAGCGAGGTTGCCATGAGGTTCTTCATTCTATTGGGGCTATGTGCCTCCTGTCTATGTCTCTCCTGTTCCAGCACGGGGGAATCCCAAGGTTCAGATGTGGATGCCGCGGCCGAAGACACCCTTCAGGCCGACAGCAGCAATGACCTGTTGCTCGACGACACGTTACATCCGGACACCAAGCCTCTGGATACAATCGATCCCGACCTGGCACAGCCCGACCTGTTCCAGCCCGAATGCACCGTCGATAGCGACTGTGCGGATCTTGTTGATTCTGCCTGCCTTGTGGGCACCTGCGACGAAGGGAACTGCGTTGTTTCCGATGCGGCGGATGGCACCGTTTGTGATGACGGCAACGGCTGCACCCAGACCGACGCCTGCCAGGCTGGTGTTTGCACCGGTGGCAACCCCGTGGTCTGCCCGCTGCCCGACCCGTGTCACGATACGGGCGTTTGTGATCCGGCAACCGGGATCTGCTCCAACCCGGCCGAAGTCGACGGTACCCCGTGCGACGACGGCAACGAGGCCACGGGCGGCGACTCTTGCAAGGCAGGGCTTTGCCTGGGCGAAGGATGTGTCTGCAATACGTTTGGGGCTTGCTGTAACGGCTGCTTCGCTCTGAACCAGGGCGGAGCGTGCAGCGACGACAATGACTGCACTCAGACGGATGCGTGCCAGGACGGCTTCTGCGTCGGCTCGAATCCCGTCGTCTGCGAGGCTCTTGACCAGTGCCACGAGGCAGGGACGTGCGCCCCGGCTACGGGATTGTGCTCGAACCCGACCAAGGCAGACTCGACCTTCTGTGACGATGGCGATGGCCGCACGGCTGTGGACAAGTGCCTAGACGGAGTCTGCGCCGGTACGCCCTGCACCTGCGATACAATCGACACCTGCTGTGACGGCTGCCTGGGCATCAATACGGGTGTCAAATGCTGGGAAGGCGCACAACACGGCGGTCTCTGCACCGCCGAGGGTGTGTGCCACGACCCCTCGCGCTGGGCGGTTGTTGCGTTGACCGAGATTGGTATCAGCACCATCGATACCCAGAACGAAGTGGTGTATGGACCCTTCCTGAACGGTTGGCTTGGCAGCGAAGGCGGCGGCCGATTCGATGTAGCCGTGAGCCCGGACGGTTTGACGGCCGTTGTGTCCAACTTCGGGGACAGCACCATTCATTTTGTAGACCTGACGGATCCCACCGAACCGCTGCCTCTGGGAACCGTGCTGATGCCCATGTTTGCCGAGGATGTGGCCTTCACACCCGACGGCAAGTTCGTTCTGGTCACCGACGGAGGGTTCTCTAAGTACATTGTGGTTGTGGACGCCGCAACACGCACCGTCGTTGAGACCTTCGTTCAGAACGGGGTTGAAGCCAATTCCGTGTCTGTGGCTCCCGACGGAACGGTCGTGGTAACCGACTATTTCCGGGGCCAGGTGCACTCACTGCGCATTGACGGCCAGGGCCATCTCACTCATGTGGGAAGCCATACCGTCTACGTAAATATCGAGGGCGACGTGTCCCTGGAGAAGGGCAAACACACGATCCGGCCTGTCAACGTGTTCATTTCCCCCAACGGCAAGACCGTGCTTGTTTCCGATGTGACCAAGTACAACGAGACCCCGACCCTGATGGACCCCGTCATCGATGCGGGTTATGCCTATTACGCCATGGTCGTCTTCGAAATCGTGTCGCCAGGTGTCCTGGAATTCAAGGGCGAGGTCAAGAGAGTTCCGGCAGCGGCGCAGTCTGCGGCGTTCAGCGATGACGGGAAACACGCATACATTCTGGGCAACAGCATGTGGTACCGTGGCGACGTGAACGAAGAATTTGTCCAGGTCGAGGATCACCTGGTGGTGCTGGACATCGCCCAGACCGGCGAAGTCACACTGAACCCCAGCGTGATGCCCAACCTCAAGCGGACGATCGGAAGCCAACTCTTCGGCGTTGACAACATTGTGGTGATTAAGGGCAAGGCCTATGTGACCCACTCTTCCTTGAGCGGCGCCACCAAGAATGTGAGTGTAATACCGTAATACTTGCGGATGAAAGGTCCCGTACTAGTATCCATCCCGCACCTCTCACGAAACCAAGTGGTGGCTGATCAGCCATCCCTACAACCTTCCAATCACTCTTTAAGTTCCCCGAATGACAAAAAATTTTGGGAACTTGCGTGCCATTGCGGCAGTTACCGTAAGTATGACCTATTGCATGGCCATTTCGGTTCCTATCGGGCCCTGTTTTCACAGGCAGTGCTTGGGAATAGATGCCGATTTCCGCTTGTTCAAATACGATGCCTTT
>CAYTWV010000027.1:9356-16137 GCA_964442235.1 uncultured Myxococcales bacterium
GAATGTGAGTGTGGTTGACCTCAGTACGTACAAGGTGAGCCGTCTTCTGATGGAAGGCATTCCTATCGGTATTGCCGTGGCTCCCATGAACGATTTTGACGCCCCGTTCGTGCCTGGCCCGGCCACGTGTCAGGGCAAGTGCGGCGGTATGAATCAGGCGGCGCACTGCGGGTGTGACGAGGCCTGCAAAGACTGGAACGACTGCTGTTTCGACGTCGACCTGCACTGCCAAGGCTGCAACTCCGAAACGTGCAAGGGCAACAATCGGGTCTGTGAGATGCTGCCCAACGGCACGTTCGGTTGCGGATGTACCTGGGGCCTGGTCTACGGAGGCCCCGCAGGCTGCCTCGACGTCGACGAGTGTGCGCTGGGCCTGAACAACTGTATTGAGGGGTCCACCTGCATGAACCAGCAGGGGAACTTCTGGTGCCAGTGCCCGAAAACGATGATCTGGGACAGCTTTGGCTCCTGCCTGTGTCCAAAGGGCTTCGTGGGCGACCTGGCGTCCGGCTGCACCGACATCGACGAGTGTGCCAATGGCAACGGTCCGTGCAAGGACAGCGCGACCTGCGTCAACCACGACGGATACTATTCGTGCGAATGCGAGGCTCCCTTCTACCAAGATGGCATGGACGGCTGCCAGTGCCCGGAAGGCCGCGAGTTTGATGGAATTGGGGAGTGTGTCGACATCGACGAGTGTGCCGATGGCACGGGACCCTGCAAAGACGGTTCGACCTGCGTCAATTACGACGGGTACCATGAGTGCGTCTGCCAGGCACCCTTCCAATCGGACGGCTTTGATGGGTGCGAGTGCCCGTGGGGTTATGCCCCCGACGAGGTCGAGGGCTGCGTCGAGATCGACGAGTGTGCCGTAGAGCCCTGCGGCGACTCGGCGCTTTGTGTCGACCAGGTGGGATATTTTGAGTGCATCTGCGAATGGCCCATGGAATCTGACGGGATGCTCGGATGCTACTGTGTATGGGGCTACACCCCGGACGGAGCGGGAAGCTGCGTCGAAATCGACGAGTGCGCCGCGCAGCCCTGCCACGATGGTGCCACGTGCATCGACAATGTCGGGTCCTTTGAGTGTGTCTGCGAACCCCCCCTGGAACCAGACTGGATGAATGGCTGCCAATGCCCTTGGGGCTACGTGTCGGACGGAGTTGGAGGCTGCCTCAACATCGATGACTGCGCCAACAACCCCTGCGGCGATGAAGTGACCTGCGTCGACTATCTTGGGTACTATCAGTGCGTCTGCGACTGGCCTATGCAGTGGGACGGGGCGGAAAGTTGTGTTTGTCCGGGGGGGTACCAGCCGGATGGCTTGGGAGGTTGCGAGGATATCGACGAGTGCGCCGGTGAGCCCTGCAACGGAGGCGCAGTCTGCTACAACTATGACGGGTACTATGAGTGTGCTTGCCAATGGCCGTTGCAGCCAGATGGGGCGAATGGCTGCGTGTGTTCGGGTGGCTTCATTTCTGACGAGTCCGGAGGCTGCGTCGACATCGACGAGTGCCTCGACAACGTGTGCGGAAGCTTGGACTGCATAAACTATGACGGGACCTATGAGTGTCTTTGCAACTGGCCCCTGCAATGGGACGAAGGGAGCAACTGCATCTGTCCGGAGGGCTTCCGCTGGGATGAATTCGGAGCCTGCGTCGACATCAACGAGTGTGCCGAGGGTACTCATGGCTGTTGGGAAGACGAGACTTGTTACAACGAGCCCGGGTGGTACTGGTGTTGGTAGGAACGGTTCCGGTATCTGCGCCGGGGAGGCAGCAGGGGTCGAGAGGCAAGTGCCTCTGCCTCCGGCGAGAGTCGTCCCGTTGGATGATGTGGCGGCCTGAGGCGTTCGAGCGAAGGAGGCTCAGTTGCTGCTGGCCTCGAGCGCCAATCTGGCGGCCGTGTCGGTGCTGACAAGTTGGACGTGTGAGGGCAATATCTTGACCAGCTCGTTGAAGGAATTGTCCAGGTTCAGCCCCCCATCACTGGTCATGTACACCCATGTAACGGTGCCAGCAGGGTAGCTCCCCAACTCTTCGGCCATCTTCATCGGGCTTAGCAAGAAGGCGTTGGTGTCGTCGTTGACTCCCCTCCACTCCCGAGACCGGAATACCACAATCTCGGTGCCATCCTGGCCGACCAGCGCCCTGAAGAACTGCTCTTTTGGCCACCAGGGGAAGGGGTCAAACATGTAGGGCACATTAACGGGGAACACGCCCTGAATGACGCCGTCGGCCCTGGCGTACTTGGGCAGGAAATGATCTTCGGCGTCCTGCCAGGTCCCCAGCCAGTCCCAGTGAACCGTGCCCCGAAGGCCCAGGATGCGGGCGTCCTGCTCGGTGGCGGAAACAAATCCGTTCTGGGCCTTCTCACTTAGGGACGAGGGGTAGGCATAAAGGTGCCCACTTGGTGGGAGGACGAAATAGTCCTTTCCAGTTCGATGACTGGACTTGTAGTACCACTGGAGCACGTCCGGTGCCAGGCTGATCAGGTGCGGCGAAATGCTCCAGGTGATCGGGGCACACGAATGGTTGGCCTGTTCGCAATCCAACAGCCGCTGGCGCAGCCAATTTTTCCGGCTGGACATAATGTACTGAACGTTGTCTCCGTCGCCAACGACAATCGCCACATAGGTTTTACCGGGGTCATAAGCGATGTCCTCTAACGGATTATGTTCGAGTTCTGTCGTATCCCGAATCGGCGCCCTCCGGGTGGAGAAGAACGACAGGTTGCCCGCTTCGCTGGCGATGGCCCCCATGTTGTGGGAATCAAGGCATGTGGTCTGGGCCTCATACACGTACCCGCCCATTACCATCCACGAATTATTATAGCCATAAACCCCCAAAGGTAGAGGCCAAACGCCGCTGTTGACCATCTCGCTAAGTAGCTCTTTTTCTGGGTTTGAATCAATGCAGCCATTGACCAAGAATACCACAAACAGCTTCTTCGAAAATACCAAGTCGACAAGGTAGTATTGCATGTCTCTGGTTATCGCTGGATCTGCATTGTTCTCGTCGTTTAAGTTGTATCCTGGATTGAGCATGGCCAATCCGGTAGTTTCTTCAATGTAATTCTCGAAGACGTACTTGGTCGCAAGATAGGGAGTATTCTTCTCTTTGAACTCGACCGTGGCGTCGAACACCACCTCACCACAGGCGACCGTCAGCCCCATGTCCAGCGGCACGGCATCAAGCACCGATGCCACGGTCAGGATATTGGGCAGAAGCTTCTGCTGGTCGAGGTAGGAGTAACGCACACAGGTCGGGAACCTGGCCACACATGTGTCCAGGAAATCCTCAGCAGTGACGACCTCTTTCGGAAGCAGGCCGAGTTCCTCCAGCCACTGCTCATCATTCTCGTCCATCCGGATATAGATGGAACCGCCAAGCTCGCCATTATACAGGCCAGCACAAGCTTGGACCGCCAACTGGAACGAGGCCGCCGCCCCCGGGTCGACTTCGACCACGGTGAACTCGCTGGCAGCGTTCCACACATCGCCGGAACCGGTATCGTCGGCCACGTCGCCATGGGCCGTGTCACCGCCGTGTGCATCGCCCCGGGTCAGGTCGCTGCCCGTGGCATCGCCCTGGATCACCTCGCCCCCCATGGCATCGACATCCGTGCCAGGGTCGCTGTTTCCGCCGCTCTTGCAGGCGTTGAGCCCGAGGGCCATAACGGCGATCAACCCCAAAGTAGAAACTCTGTTCATTCGCATGTCCCCCGCTATCAAAAAATTAATTCCAATGACTGACAGCCTGATATTTGAAATTTCCTTGATGGATAAGTCAAAGCATTGTTTCCGATCTCGTCAATTTGTTGGCTAGGACAAAGACCACCCGTTGTCCCCCTTCAGATCCACGTGAAACTGTGCGCCCTCGCCAGGCTGGCTTTCGAACCACAGCTCCCCCTTGTGCTCTTTCACGATGCCATGGCTAATCGAGAGCCCCAGGCCTGTACCTTGGTCCCTGGGCTTGGTCGTGAAGAAGGGGTCGAACACATGCGGCGCAACGTCCGGGGCCAACCCACCCCCCTTGTCTTCGACCGTCAGGCGAACCCAAGCCTTGGCGTCCTTTTCGAATCGGCTTGCGACCACACGAATCACCTTGTCCGGCGAAGGCCCCGGGAACCGTTGGTTCAGTGCGTCGCGTGCGTTAGTCAGCAGGTTCAGCAGCACCTGCTGGATCTGCTGGCTGCGACAGCGGACCTTAGGCAGCCCGGACTGAATCTCGCAGACCAGTTCGATCTGCTCTTTGCGGAACGAGGCTTGGATCAAACCAAGGGTAGCCCTGACAAGTGTGGCGACGTCGGCCGGGCTGTGTTCCTGTCTGTCGTTCCGGGAAAAGGCCAGCAAGTTCTGCACGATGGTGGCCATGCGCTCGCTCTCGGCCACGATGTTGGTGGCGAAATCGCGAGTAGTGCTGGATATCTCCTGTTCGTCCAGAATGAGTTGGGCGAAGTTCATCACGACATTGAGCGGATTGTTAATCTCGTGGGCCACGCCGCTGGCAAGGGTCCCAATGGACTCCAGTCTCTGCGACTGGACCCTCTGCGCCTGCATCTCCCTCTGCTCCTGTTCGGCCCGCTTGCGCTCGGTGATGTCGGTGAAGGTTGCGACGACCTGCACGACCTGGGTCTTGGCGTCAAGAACGGGGTAGGCGTTGCACAGCAACCAAACGGGCGCCTCTCGATCAGGCCTTTGCACCCCAAGGACATGGGGTGGAATCGAAGCCCCCGATGAAAGAACCCTGTTTACCGGGTATTCGGCTTCGGGCATCACGGAGCCATCTTCCCGCAAGAAGCGCCAATATGGGTCCATGG
The DNA here is from genome assembly GCA_964442235.1 of uncultured Myxococcales bacterium. Taxonomy (GTDB): domain Bacteria; phylum Myxococcota_A; class UBA9042; order CAIXZC01; family CAIXZC01; genus CAYTWV01. The sequence goes on from CAYTWV010000027.1 coordinate 14,178, forward strand.
CGGTCTTCCCCAGCATCTGATCCTCTGTCAGACCCAGCAAAAATGTAGCGGAAGCATTGGATAGCAAGATGGCGGTGGAGGAGTCATGGACCACAATGCCGGTATTGATGTTTTGCAGCAGAGTTCGATGTTCCAGCTCGCTCTTCTGCAGGGCCGCTTCAATCCGCTTGCGCTCGGTGATGTCAGCAGCATGAGTTAGCACTAAAACCACTTTTCCGGAGTCATCTTTGATAGGATTAGCTGTGGCATAGAAATACAATGTTCTATCAGGCAGCGGAACTTCCACGTCAATGGACTCGCTATTGCCTGTCTGAAACACTCTTTTAGTGGTTATAAATCTGTAATCAGCATGCTCCTTAGGGTAGATATCCCAAAAGGTTTTGCCAATGAAATAATCCGGAGTCTTGCCAAATGTAGCTGCGAATAGCTTATTCGTGAATGTGTATTCTCCGTTTTCATTTACGCAAAAAATGGCGTCGGAGGAAGCTTCGATAAGAGAACGATACTTCAGTTCGCTCATACGGAGAGCTTCCTCCACCTGCTTGCGATCCGTTATGTCGCGCACGAAGGATTCGGTTCCAATAACCTGATTCACGGAATCCGTGAGTAACCGGGTGTTGAGGGAAACCCAGAAGACGGTGCCATCCTTCTTCCGTCCTTTGCCGATGCGGTCACGAGTGCTGCCGTTCCGCTTGATTTCTTCGACCACATGACGACGCTCTTCTTCGTCCGCATACAGCGCCAAGGTAGGAAGTCCCAGCATTTCTGCAGTGGAACCGTACCCATAGACTGTCGCAGCAGATGGGCTCACCATCATAATCCGGCCGTCGTTGTCGGCTCGGATGTAGGCATCCTGCGCTTTCTCCAGGATCGCCCAGGCCATTTCCTGGTCGTAGCCCAGTACCCTTTCCTGGCGCCTGTGTTCGTTGCGCTCTTTGGCGTCGCCAATCTCCGCCGCCACCACCCCAGCCAGCCGATCGAGCCGGTCTTTCCTCACATGGTCGTGAGCGCCGGCCTTCAATGCGGCCACTACGGCGACCTCACCGATCTTTCCAGAGACGATGATGAACGGAATGTCTATTTTTGTTCCTTGAAGTACCTTCAGCGCTGCGAACGCATCAAAATGCGGCAGCGAGTATTCACAAAGAATGACGTCCCAAACCTGCCCCTCCAGGGCGCTGGCCATCTGCGCGGCCGTCTCTACCCACTTCCAATGCGGGTCAAAGCCGGCTTCTTCAAGCGAGCGCAGCACCCCCTGCGCTTCGTTCTCACTGGCGTCGACGATCAGCACGCGGATTGCTGTTTTCATGCTCCGTCTCCCCGCTATCTACACAGACCGATGCCCTTATCCAGGTCCTCGGTCTGAATGATCCAACCCAATCCGGCTAACCAAAGGGTCACTACGACACGTTTCGCCCAGGAGCCACCGCTTGCCCGGGGCACAACAATCGGCGGGCACTCCAGCCCATGTTTTTCATGGTTACCAAACAAAGACAGTGTCATCTCGAGGGCGCACCGTCAAGCAGATTTCCGGCCGTCCCTCCGTCCCTCTGTCTCTAGTCCGAAGAACTCTGGTCACCCAGCAATTTGCGCAAATGTTGGCCCCCGGGATGGTCGCCCATGGACCTCTTGAGCGCCTCATGCAAGCCCTCGGCACCAGGATGAGCTGCCGAGGACTTGATGGCCTCTGCCAGGAGCAAGAGGGCGTCGTCCCGTTGCGCCAGTTCCGCCCGCCGCAAGCGATTCCTCCTGATGGCCCACACCAGGCTCAGGCCCAGGCCGACCATGACGACCGCAGCCCCGATTCCCAGCAGCCAAAAGACAACCTGGCCGACATCTGATGCCTTGCCGGCTGCAATCAGCAGGGCTCCCCGGTCGTCAGGCATCTTGCCGGTTTCCCGGTCCTTGCGAGTGTCATCCAGTGCCTCCTGCAGGCCCAGCGTCGCTTGTTTGCCTATCT
>CAYTWV010000028.1:0-4916 GCA_964442235.1 uncultured Myxococcales bacterium
TTCCAGTACCACGGCCCGCCTGGTCGATAACTCGCTCAAACTTGCCACAGGGAACAGGTCGGTACCTAAATACTCGTCCAGAACGGGTTTCAAGTCCGGGTACCGTTTCACTACATCCACGGCGTAGGGCTTGCCCCCATCGTACTTGCTCTGGAACCCGGCCTGAAGCACCTCCACATCCGGCCTGCGCTTCTCTACTTCATGGTAATAGAAGGTGTTAAAATAAGTGGCATAGTAGCTGGGCATGTATACGGCACCCGGCTCTACGGATCCCAGCATATGACGGTTCAAAACATCCGGTCCCACGAAGTTCCGCAGCGTCCAGTTCTGCATCCCGTCGCTCCAAAGCCCGGCCCCACCCAATACGATGCCCACCGAAATCACGGCCACACCCACCGCTGGTACCCACGCCGCCGAAAGTCGCTTTGCCAGACCGTAAAAGGCACCGACCCAGCCCACGCTGCTTATGGCCAACGCCTGCAGTCCCACCGAAAAATAGGCGTGATCGTCGGGGTTCTCCACGTCCAGATACATTACGGCTTTGGAGACAACCCCGGCGCAAACCAACAGAAACAGCAGGAATCCTTCCTTCCTGGCCGTAAACAGCAAAACCACCAATCCAAAGAACCCCATCAGAAACAGCGGCGCTCCAAGCAGGTCCACCCACTTCACCAGAATCGTAATGACCGCTTCGTTGAACGGAGCCTTTGGCATCTCGGTCACTGCCGTGTGGAACGCTTCGGCAGAGACCATCCCCACCATGCCGCTCCACGATGCCGGATCCCCCCACCAGAGCCATCCCTGGTGGGCCCGAATCGGCAAATACACATAGGTCGCCAAACCCGCCACACCAAACGCTGCCATCCAAATCATCTGGCGCGACAGAAGTTGTTTGCGGATCGCCTCATCGGACAGCAGGTACACCAGGCACGCCAGCCCAGCCAACCCAGCCAGATAGTGGTGATTCGCCAGACCGAACCCTCCCACCAACGCCATCAGCATCCCTGCCCCGGTTGCCCCGGGCTCCCGCTGCCACCGAAGTGCCAGCCAGACCAGCGCCAGATTGGCAGCACTGCTCAGGGTGTAAACTTCCGCCCGGACCGATTGGAACCACAACGCCGGCGACATGGCCATGGCCCACGCCAGACCCACCACAACCCACCGTCCCCACATTTCCTTGCGGCCCATTCGAGCCAACAGTTCCACCCCGATTCCAAACAGCGCCACGGCACACAACGCCCCAAACAGCGCCGAAAACAGGTGGACTCGGAACGGGATGCTCCCCAACGGAAGCAGCGTGGAAATCCCAGACATCGCCGAATAGAGCGGACTTCCCGGCGGGTGAGCTACCCCGGCCAGTCGCGACACCCCCACAAACTCCGCCGAGTCCAGCCAGAAGGTCAATGGCCCCGTCGTCAGCCCATACAGCAACGCTGCCCCAAGGCCACAGACCGCAGCCAATATCCGGTCCGCCCTCGCAGAGGATTCACGTTGCCATCCCATGGATTACTCTCCCCGATAGGTGCACGAAGAGGTCGCCGTCTCCCGAACCACAATCTCTTTCAGCCCAGGAAGTTTCCCATTCAACTCCTGCCAGACGTACACGCTCAACATCTCCGCCGTGCCGGCTTCCAGCCCGGGGATGTTGTTGATGACCGAGTGGTCCAAGCGCTTCCGGATCGGGTCGCATTGGGCAAGAATCTCGTTGTAGTCCACAAACCACTTCCGCTGCGCATCCACTTCCCCTTCCACCACCACGTCGACTACGTAGCTGTGGCCATGCAGGTTGCGGCACCGATGGCCGTCGGGGGCCAATGGCAGATGGTGACCGGCTTCAAAATGAAAACTCTTGCGCAATTCAACTTTCATGACACCAATCCATATTTTTTTAGTCTGTAGTACAACGTTGTTCTCTGAATCCCCAGTTCTTTGGCCACCTTGGCTACCGAGCCGCCATTTCGCCGAAGGGACTCCTCCAGACGTGCCGACTCCAATTTCTCAAGGTACTCGGGCAATCCTTCCGTCGCTTGCGTTGCCTGGGCCGGGCTCAGGAACGCCAAATCCGCCCCCGTCACGTCCGGACCCGCCGAGAGAATCATCGCCCGCTCTACGACGTTCTCCAACTCCCTCACGTTGCCGGGCCAGTCATAGGACATCAAGATCCCCAGCGCCTCGGGAGTGAACCCTGCAAAGGCCCTTCCCACCCGAGTGCTGAAGCTGCGAAGGAAGTGTTCTGCCAAAAGGGGAATGTCGTCCAAACGCTCTCGAAGCGGAGGCATGTGCACGGGAAACACCCGGACACGGTAGTAAAGGTCCTCTCGAAAACGCCCCTCCTGGACCTCCTTCTCAAGGTTCTTGTTGGTGGCGCAAATAAGCCGGATATCCACCTTGACCGTGCTGGTCCCACCCACGCGCTCGAACTCCCGCTCCTGCAGCACCCGAAGCAGCTTTACCTGCATCTCCGGGGCCAACTCTCCAATCTCATCCAAAAACAGCGTCCCGCCCGAGGCCAACTCGAATCGCCCCGCACGCTGCGCCGTGGCCCCCGTGAACGCCCCCTTCTCGTGCCCGAACAACTCGCTCTCCATCAACGTGCTGGTCAGCGAAGAGAGGTTCACCCTGACAAAGGGTCGGTCCCGCCTGGGACTGTTGCGATGAATGGCCTTGGCCGCCAACTCCTTGCCTGTACCGCTTTCTCCCGTGATCAGAACCGTGGAGAGGGTCGGAGCCAACCTGTCCAACACGGCCAGCGCATCCCTAAGTCGACTGGAGTGGCCCACCAACTCCCCGCCGTGGCTCGCCAACTCCAGCTCCCCACGAAGATAGGCGTTCATCGCTTCCAGTTGACCGCGCAATTGGGTGTTTTGCTGCACCAGATGATAGTGCTCCACCGCTTGGGTCAGCACATGCGCCAACTCCCGCCGGTCCCATGGCTTCTGCACGTATCGATACACGTGCCCGCCATTTACGGCCTCCACCAGAACTTCGATTTCTCGGTAGGCCGTCAACAACACACCCACCAGCTCCGGATGCTCCGCCTTGGCCCGGGCCAACGTCTCCAAACCACTCAGCCCAGGCATGCGCTGGTCTACCACCAACACCGCCGAAGGCCGCTGCCGAAGCATCTGCAGAGCTTCTTCGCCGCTGTTCGCCGTCAGGACCTGGAAGTCGTCTCCGAAGTTGAGGTCGAACGTGCTAAGATTGTCGGACTCGTCGTCCACGTAGAGGATGGGGTAATCCCGTTGCGCTGGCACGCCTTCCCTCCATGCGCCGCAAACATAACAGTCGGTCCGCTCTTGTCAACGCAAATCCCTGGCTCCCACTTTGACACGCCCGCATGCGTGGTGTACCCTTCGCACCCTGGGTGGGAACCCTTTGGACCCCATCCCCTCCCTAGAATTGTCGGGATCGGTCGGTGGCCGGTCTCCAAACCAGGATGGTTTCGGATGGTTCGCTCCCGCCTCTGGCTTCTTACTCTTGTCTTGCCCCTGGTGCTGGCGTACAGCCCTGCCCAGGCCGCCAAGCTAGAGAAAAAGTCCTCCGACGAGTACGGGACCACCTACTGGGGACACTTTGACAATGCCCCGTTTCCAGCTCCCGGCGCTCCCTACAAGGATTCCACGGTCGTAATCTTTGTCCCCAAACACTACTGCCCCGTCCTGATTCAAGCCAAACCGAAAAAGCGCACCAAGGGCTCGGCCACTCGATACGAGTGCTATTCCGACTCAACCTTGAAAAAACTCAAGAAGGATGGCTATCGAACCAGGATCGTCCGGGAGGTCGATTTTGTCGTCCACTTCCATGGGCATATGAACACCGTCGATAAGGCCATGGCCAACCACATGCTCAGGGACCAGTTCTCCCTCAGCCTCCAAAATGCCATCCTGGTCATGCCCCAAGGCCCCGTCAACGCCATCGATTCCGACGGAGGAAAGCTGGAAAAGTCGGGAGGGTTCAAGCGCCTCATGCAAGAGGTTATGACCTTCCTCATTGCTCAGCAGGTGCTGGGCAAGAAGGCGCGCATCGGCCATCTGATTCTGACTTCGCATTCCGGTGGCTTCCGCGCCGCCGCTTTCTGCCTGAAGCTGGGTGGCATCGAAGTCTCCGAAGTATTCCTGTTTGATAGTCTCTATGGGAATGTTGAATCGTATTATGACTGGATTGTTAAGTCAAAGGCTCATAGATTTATCAGCGTATATTTTCGGGATAAGCCCCGGGCCCGCAGCATGGAACTCATGAAGATGCTCAAAGGGGCCGGTGTGGCCTTCGCCAAACTCAACGAAGCCGACATGGCAAAAGAGTCATTCCAGCGAAAGACCCTGGCCAAACAGAGAGTCTTTTTCGTGGAAACGGATCTGGGCCATTCGGGTTGCACTCGGGGATACTTCAACTTTCGCGACTACCTCTTCGCCAGCCGCCTCAAACGAGTCCGTGACACCGACTGGTTCAAGAAGACGGGCCTGGACAAGATGCGTTAGCCACAATCTCAGGGAGTTCCATAATCAAGAGAGCTTTCAAAGCGGCATTCCAGAAACAGATCAATCGGATGGTGACCCACCCATGGCTGGTTCTGCTGATTGCCTTCGGCATCACCGCTGCCAATCTCCATGCCGGAAGCAAACTCTCCATTCAGTCCAATATCGAAGACCCCGGCGAGGATCGCCAGGGTGCCGATATGGCCAATCGGTACCTGAGCCCCGTCGCCTTCGAACGGACAGAGTTGCCCGGCTGGGTCGCCAAGAAGTTCACCGACTCCGATGGGGAAATGGGACGCTTCGTGCTCCTGTACGCGGCCGGCAATAAGGCCGATGCCCTGGTCGTCGGAAAGATCGTCGATCAGTTGGGCACCTTCAACGTCGAGGGAAAAGACTTCCACAGCACGGCCTCCTATTATATCCTCAACGACGCCTACGATA
>CAYTWV010000028.1:4926-16082 GCA_964442235.1 uncultured Myxococcales bacterium
AAAGAGGTCCCCATCGCCATGGCCTTGGCAGCGCTGCTGGTGCTGCTTATCGTTCTTGGCGATTTCCGGGGGCGGCGGGAAGTCGTGGCACGTTTTCTGCCGACTTTGTTTGGAATGGGGGTGGATACATCCATTCATTTGCGGCACAGAATGCGCGAAGAAGGGCGCCAGAACATGAGCACTATCGCTGCGACCACCGGTGCAGCGGGGTTCATGTCCGCAGACACCACGACAATGGGATCTGGGACCCTGGCCCTGGCGACCAATCCCGGCCTGCAATCGATCGGGTGGCTTGCTCCAATTGGAATAATGCTCTGCTACCTGACGTCCATGCTCTTCACGTGTTCGTTGATGACCTTGTGGAACCCCAGGTCGGAACCCATTTCGGAGCCGGCCCAATCACTGAAAACTGAATGAGGAGATGACCATGAGAAAGCTGGGTGTTGCTGTTGCGTTGACCGTCGGAATGTTCCTGGCGCTTCCCGCCTCGGGGTACGAGCTGCGGGCCTTCGAGGGCAAGTCCAAAAAGGCTACCCTGGAAGAGTTGGCCCCCAAAACCGATCAGAATGAGAACAAAGCCAACAAGTTCTACTTCGAGCAGTATTCCTTTGACCTCAAGGGGTCCAAGGGCGACATCTGGTTCCAGGTCATCATGTCAAACATGGCCGTGGACAACGGCAAGGCCGCCGTCCTGGCTCGTTACACTCCCGAAAAGGGCGAGAAGCTCCAAGAGAACATCTCCTATGACCGCGCCAAGTGGAGCTTCAAGGTCGACAAAGAGAAGATGGGCCTGGACCTGGGCCGCAATACCCTGGTGGCCGACGGCAAGATCTGGAAGGCCCACCTCGACAATGACAAGTTCCTGGCCGACGTGGAAATCAAACCCATCGCCGAAGCGTGGCGCCCCGGCGGCGGTACCGTCTTTTTCGGCAAAGGCGACCTCGTTTATTATGACATGACCATCGTGGTGCCCCGTGGCGAATTCACCGCCAAGGTCACCATCAAGGCTACCGGCGAGAAGATCGAGACCACCGGTCTGGCTTACGGCGACCACAGCGTCTGGAACATCCGCCCCGACCAGATGGCTCGAAGCTGGATGAAAATCCGTGAGGTCGAACCCGGCCATACCGTCCTGGTCAACGCCTTCCAGTCCACCGCGGACTACGGCTCCAAATGGGTCGGCTACGTGATCATTATCGGTGCCAAGGGCATCGAAGCCACCTTCGTCAACCCCGCCTTCAACACCGGTGCCCTGGAAGCCGACGCCGACAGCGGGTACATGGTGCCCAAACAAGTCACCATCTCCGCCACGGGCGAACCCTCTCTGGGCGCCGTCATCAAGGCTACCAAGCTGACCAAGCGCACGGACCGCTTTGCCGAACTCAGCGAAGTGGAAAAACTGGTCGTCAAGATGGCCGGCGTGAAGCCCATCGAATTCAAGCACCGCTCCGATTGGGAGTTCACGCTGGAGAAGAAGGGCAAGAAGACCATCTACAAAGGCAAGGGCGGCTACATCTACGAGCAGCTCATTAAGTAGTCCCCCTCTGCTCCCTCGCCCTCCGCACCCCCTGCGATAGTAGCCTAATAGCCATTGACTCCCCTAGAACCGGGTGGTATGCAAGTGCCCGGACTTCCAGGGGGGTGTGCCTTGGCAGGGAAGGCAAAAGAGATCGTGGTTTATCTAAGTCGATGCAAAGGCTGCGGCATTTGTGTCGAGTTCTGTCCAAAAAAAGTCCTCGAAATGCGGGAACATAAAGCTTATGTGGCTCGATTAGACGACTGTATCGCATGTAACTTGTGCGATTACAGATGTCCTGATTTTGCCATAGAAGTCATCCCAAATGACGATGCCAAAAAAGGCTCCAAAACGCCTTCATAGCAAAAGGGTATTCCATGGGTAGCATGGGTCGCGCGGGGAAAGAAGGTGCCAGGTTGCTTACTGGCAACGAAGCCATCGCTTTGGGGGCGTTGGATGCCGGATGCCGCTTCTTCGGCGGATATCCCATCACTCCCTCCAGCGAAGTGGCCGAAACGATGGCAGAAGAGTTGCCGAAACGCGGCGGCGTCTTCATTCAGATGGAGGACGAAATCGCCGCCATGAGTGCCGTCATCGGCGCAGCTCTTGGCGGCGTGAAAGCCATCACGGCCACCTCCGGACCGGGGTTCTCGCTCAAACAGGAAGCCATTGGCTACGCCTGCGAAGCCGAAGTCCCCTGCGTCATCGTCAACATCATGCGAGGCGGTCCCAGCACGGGCATGCCCACCCTGCCCGCCCAGGCAGACGTGATGCAGGCCAAGTGGGGCACGCACGGTGACCATCCGACCATCGCCTTTTGTCCCGAGAGAGTCTCCGAAGCCTATATGCTCACCCAGCGGGCCTTCCATGTGGCCGAGCGGCTGCGGACTCCTGTGATGATTCTGGCTGATGAAATTGTGGGCCATGTCACCGAGAAGGTCGTCTTCCCCGTGGCGGGCAAGGTCGAGATCTTCCACGAGCCCGTCGAGGCGATCCCTGCAGAGGGCTATCGCCCATTCCGATTCAGCGGCGCGTTTCCGCCCCCCCTGGTCCCCTTCGGCAAGGGCTTCCGGTATCACGTAACCGGTCTGTTGCACGACGAAACGGGCTTCCCCACCAATGACCCCGAACGGGGCGATCATCTGGTGAAGTGGCTTTGCAACAAGGTCGAGCAGCACGCCGACCGATTGGCCGATGTGGAATTGGTGGGCATCGAAGACGCAGAGATCATCCTCTTCGCATACGGCGGCACCGCCCGCTCGGCCAAAGGTGCCCTTCGACTGGCCCGAGAACGGGGACTGAAAGTGGGCCTGATTCGCCCTATTACTATTTGGCCCTTCCCGGACAAAATCATCGAGCAGGCGACACGAAACGCCAAAGTCATCCTGGCCGCAGAAATGAACCTGGGGCAGTTGGCTCACGAAGTCGAGTGGGCTATCTCCCGACGTATTCCCGTCCTGCGCTTCAATAAGGTCGGGGGTGACCCCATAGTCCCCGAAGAACTGCTGGACGTGATAGAGGAGATATAGCCATGGAGCGCATCCAGTACGACGACTATTTGCGCACACAGCGCATCCCCCATATCTGGTGCCCCGGCTGCGGACACGGTATCGCACTCAAGGCAATCCTTAGGGCCATCCACAGAGAGGGGTGGAACAAGGACGAAATCGTGATGGTCTCGGGCATTGGCTGTTATGGCCGTATGCCTGGTTATGTGGATTTTAACACGCTCCACACGACCCATGGCCGCCCGTTGGCGTTTGCCACCGGCGTCAAGTTGGCCAATCCAAAACTCAAGGTCATCGTGGTCACCGGCGACGGCGACGGAATTGCCATCGGTGGCAACCATCTCATCCACGCTGCCCGCCGTAACCTCGATATCACCTGCATTCTTCTCAATAACTACATCTACGGCATGACTGGCGGTCAGTGCAGCCCCGCTTCCCCTGTGGGTTGCCAGGCGACGACCACCCCCTCCGGTAACTCCGAACATCCCTTTGATATCGCCGGAGTGGTCGCTGCCGCCGGGGGCAACTTCGTGGCCCGCTCCACGGTTTACCACGCCAACGAGTTGGAAAGTGTCGTTCACCGGGCTATCGTCAAGCGGGGATTCTCCTTCGTGGAGGTCATCTCGCCTTGTCCCACGGCCTACGGACGCCGCAATAAGCTCAAGAACTCCCTGGCCATGATGCACGACATCAAGGACCGAGCCATTCCTCTGGCCAAGGCCAAGGACATGACCGACGACGAAAAAGAGAACCGGATTGTTACAGGTGTGCTGCTGGATCGAGACCGAATTGAGTATAACGATCTGTATCAGCAACTTGTTAATCGTGTCAGAGAGGTCTAACGCACCATGCGGCAACGATTCGAAGTACGTCTCAGCGGCTCTGGCGGTCAAGGCCTCATTCTTGCGGGCAAAATCCTGGCCGAAGCGGCCGCCATTTATGAAAACCGTAACGCCACACAAAGCCAATCCTACGGGCCCGAAGCCCGTGGCGGGGCCAGTCGCTCCGAGGTCATCCTTTCCGATGGCGATATCGACTTCCCCAAGGCGACCCGCCTGGATCTGCTGCTCTGTCTGACCCAGGAAGCCTGCGACAAGTATGTCGCAGACCTGCGTCCCGACGGCATCTTGATTGTGGATGAACGCCATGTGAAGGTCATCCCGCAGGGCACCTACCGCGTCTTGGGGGCTCCGATTGCGGAACTGGCCGAAACCAAGATCGGCCGGGCTGTCACCACCAACATGGTTGCATTGGGCATGATCGTCGGCGCGACCCAAGTCGTCCTTCCCGAGTCCATGGAAAAGGCCATTACCGCACGGGTGCCCCGAGGCAGCGAAGAACTGAATATCCGTGCGTTCAAACTGGGCCTGGAGTTGGCGCAAAATCCCACATAACCCGCGCCCAGGAGGAGTCCGCAGTGGAGGAGTCCCCCATCCAATGGCTCGAGCGGCGCATCGCCCATCTGGGCCGCCACTACCACCGATACCTCGACACCGCTCGCTCCCATCATGCACTGTTGACCGACCGTCTGGAGCAAGCCTCGCTGCTTGAAGCCGTGGACTTGTGGACGCTTGCGCCTGCTCCGGACCAGGGCATGCGCCTGGCCGGTTCTGTGGGACAAACCACCCAGGAGCGGCTGGATCTGCTCGCAACGTATTACTCCCTGCAGTTCCTGCACATGAACGTCTTGGACGTGGACCGCCTGGAACTGGGCCTGGCCGATGTCGAGCGCCGTAACGACGGCTATCGGCGCTTCCTGAGCACCCAGGCTCATTTGTACCAGCGTCTTAATGCCTGCTACATCGATTGCCTGCTTCACCTTTTCATGGAGGACCACCCCCTTCCGGAATTCACCATCTGTGTGGTGGGTACTCCTTGGGACCAGGATGATGTGGATATCGTCGTGTTGCGGGCTGGCCCACAGGATGACTCCTTTAACGTGGCCCTGGGCCGTACCTGCGCAGAGTTCTTCCGGCGAGCAGGACGCCTGCACCTCTATATTGCCGAGAACATCGGATTGGCCGGATACTCCGGCTCTGTGGACGAATACGCCGAGTTGCTGGGTCGCAATCTCAACGACTTCGTCATGATCTCCGAACTGCTTTCCGCCGAACCCCTCCTTGGAAGCCTGCCTCTCTTCAAAGAATTCCAGCGACGAATCGTGCAGCGTTTCTACAAGAGCACGGGCCCTTCCCGAAAATACCACGAGGCCTTCCTCCGGGGCCTGCTGGGCGAGATTCATGCCCAATTGGTGCAGGACATCCGACGGGATCGCATCGATTTCAAGAAGGATGCGCTGCGCCTTATCAAAGGTGTGACCCAGGCCGGACGTGTCGCCTTTGGTATCTCGGAGCCCAACCCCTTGCTGGTCCTGGATCAACTGGCCTCGTTAAGGCCCGATCTGGCTGAGGCATTCGAGACCTTGGGCGAAAGCCTCCTGTTCATCGAGGTATTCCGCCTGCTCTATCAGGTATTGGTCGTCCAGGAAGAGATCGTAGACCTCAATCGAGAGAGTGAACCCCTGCTGGAACAAGTGGCCGGTGTCATGGGCTACTCCGAAAAAGGGGGCGTCTCTGCTGCCAATCATGTGGTGGTTCACTACTTCGAAGCCGTGGAACGCGCCCGTTTTACCTGCCGCAAACTGCAAGGGCCATTGACGGAATACGTGAAGGACATCTCGGGCTACTCCTATGCCTCCACTCGCCCCGGTTCCACTCGGCGCCACAACATCGCCTTGGAAATCGCCCAATCCGTCCAGATGTTTCGTGGACATATCTTCTTTGATGATGTACTTCAGTCCCTTCGTTCCGACGGAGGATGCCTGGCCCGTAAGTTCATCGCGGATGCCCTCTCCCTGAAACCTCCGGCACGTCGACAGGTGCTCGATTCGCTGACCACGTTTGCCTCGTCGGACCCCATGACTCTTCTGGAACTCATGATTGTGGTCCATCACTCCGGAAGCGCCGAAGCTCAAACGCTGTTTGATGCTCTCCTTGAAACCATCTTCCGTCGCATGGAAGAGGAGGACGGCCTTCTGCCTGGTCTAGTCTCTGTCTATAACACCCATCCTCACGTTATGAACCGCTTCATCGAGGCGCTCTCAAGACCCCAAAGACAGCAGTTCGAGCGCTATCTGCAAGTCGACTTGTGGGAAGAAGAAGAACAGGAAGCCCTCGAACGACTTCGCAAATACATCTGGCTTCGAACGGCCGGGAGCGAGTTCTACCGGCGCATGTTCCGTCGCGTGGTAGCCAAAAATCCTCAGTTCATTCACCACATCCTGGATGTGCCCAGATTGATGACCTTTGCATCGGGTTTCCTGGCCTTGCCCGAAGCCGGTGAACCCGCAGAAGTTCTGGAGGCGTTGGGTGACTACTATGATGTGGCCTTTCTTGCCTGTGCCATTAGCGCCCTGACCGGCCGAGAGTTGGACCAGTACAGAGTGCCATATATTGAGTTCGTTGACACGTATATCACATCGCTATATTCGCAATGCAAGAAGCAGACGCTCCGAAGATTCCCCCAGTTCGCGGGCACCAATCGGGACCTGTTTGCCGTCTTTGCCACCGGCGGTTATGCCCGCGGGCAGGCCTTTGATGACGACTACGATCTGATCCTGCTCGCCAATACTGATGATCCGGCTCTGCTGGACTTCTATGGGCATATCGCTACGGCTATGCACCGAGAACTGGTGCGCCGGGCCACCATACCCCAGTATCGGTTCGCCGACTATTTCGGGACCTTTGTCCAGCCCTTCTCGCAGTTCAAGAACTGGTTCCTTACGGGCAATCCCGAAGCGGTCGACAAATCCCAACTCTTGGGAGCCAGGCTTGTGGTGGGCAGTTCCAGGTTCGCAGCCCGGCTGCACGATGAGGTCGTTGCTCCTCTTATTGGCGAGCGGTCGTGCGAATTCCTGGGCGAACTCCAGGCCGAAATGCACCATCGCCACGAAACGTTCCTGGTTACGTCGGGGCGGTTTGACATCAAAGAAAGCCCCGGGGGGTTGCGGGATGTCGAGCAGATCATGCTTCTGCTCAAGGTCTGCCTTGGAATTCCTGGTCCCGTGGGGGTCCCGTTCCTGGAGAGGGTCGAGGAACAGCGACCGGATCTGATTCCACACCTGGGCCCGTTCCGGAAGGCATGGGATCATTTACGGCAGGTTCGAGATCTGTTCAGGCTGCTTGTGGCGGCCCAGGACGAAATGTGCCCCGAAGACCTTGCCCCCGTTGCTGCCGTGCTGGGTATGCTGCTTCCTGAGAAACGTGGCGATGGTCCTGGCCTGTTTGACCAGACTTGCGCTACCATGAGTTCCGTGGTTGAAGCGGGGCAGCGTCTGCGCCAAGTCTTGGGTTACTCTGATTCGTGAGACGGGATGTGAGGTTTCCATCGGTACCCTGATCCGGCGCCTTAGCCCAGCGCCCCATTCCTCTGGAGCTGACGATGAGAATGAACCACAAGTTGGCCTGCCTCACCCTGGCCGTGTTTCTGCCCGGCTCCCTCGCCCCGGGGTGTGCAAAGTCCGACGAGGATGCCTCACCCCGCAAGCAGGAATCCGCGTCCGCTCCCGTGGGCGACGCTGTCGAACACGATTCTGGCCCAGCTCAAGCTACCTCTCCATCCCCCCACAAACGGGCCGTGAAGAGCTACGATCCAAGGCTCGTCACGCCGCCCTCTATTGAACCGGCCGCAGAGCCCACACCCCGTCAGATGATTGCCCTTCCCCCAATTCCAATCCCCAAGAAGGAGCTGGAACCCGTTCCTCTGACATTGCCCGACCGAAAGATCCCCACGTATCCCGATGGGGCATGGCTGTTCCTGGCTTCGTCCGAAAGTTTTGGCCTGCCCTTGGGCCTTCGCAAAATCGAGCCGGGGTCCAAGATGCAGCGGGACCACGTCGAGATTCGGGTCGAGGCCGGTCGCATTCGATCCCTGCATCAGCTTGATTCTTCGGGAAGACTGGTTTGGGTCCGCGACTTCCTATACGAAGAAGGCGACCTGTTTCCACGAGGTTTTGCCCAGAAAGACGAACACGGAACCCTCACGGCCTTGGGACAATTCCTGGACAACGCAACACGGTATCGCCTGACGACTCCCTCGGGCGCGTCACTTCTGGAAGGGTGCGCCGAATGGAAGCGGGAACTCACCGCGTCGGGTTTTGTGCATCTTCAAACCTGTCTTTCCAGGAACCAGACCCCCATCCCCGATCGCAATGGCGTGGTCACCGTGCAATTCGAGCGCCAAGAAATGGGGCTTGTCACGCAGCGCCTTAATTTGGGCCCCGATGGCCGCCTCACCCTGGATGCCTCGGGCGTGGCCCTGACCGAGTACCAGTACAATCTGGATGGCAACATCATCGAAATGGCGTTCCTCAACTTGGAAAAGAAACCGGTCAAACACAACAAATACGGGTGTGCCCGAATTGACTTCTCGTGGACCAGTTCCGGTCAACTGGCCGCCGAAAAGTACTACGGAATTCACGACGAACCCGTGGCCGGATCCCTGGGAATCTACGGCATCCAATATGCCTATGATGCCACCGGCCGAAAAATCGAAGAGGTAACCTTCGGAATTGGGGGGTCCCAGAAGCCGCCCACTCGTGCCAAGGCATCCAGGCTTGTCTGGGACTACGACCAGGAGGGGCGTGTTGTCCGGACCGCGTCATATGCCCCCGATGGAACACCCGCACCCAGGGCCACGGGGTTCCACATGGAAAAGTTCGAATTCCCGTCGGCCAACGAAGAGATCATCACCTGCCTGGGGACAAACCTGCATCCTGTGGCCTGCGGGCACGCAACACCCGCAGTTAAGCGAGAACGCGGCCCGGATGGACATATCGTCGCCGAAACCTACCTGGACGGGCAAGGCCAGGTTGTGGCTCCCAAGGGTTCTTTGGGAATTGCCGCCACCTCCCATGAGTGGGACCCCCAGGGGCGCCTTCGAAGGACCGTCTGGAGTGACAAACGGCTGCAGCCCCTTAAGACCCTGGGTGGACCTACGGCAATGTCCTTTGATTACAACGACTTCGGCGACGTGGTGCTTCGCTCGTTCGAGGATGGGCAGGGCGCTGCTTCGGATGCCTCATGGGGCTATGCCAGTGTCAGGGTCACGTATGACGATTGGGGACGCGTCAGTCAGGCTTGTGTCTATTCCGCGGTGGGAACCCCCGTCGTTGCCAAAAAGCCCGGTGCCCCCTTTCAAGGCTTCCACTGTCTGCGTTACGAGTACCAGGGAACCTGGAACCCCGCCAGAATCCGGTTCCTGGATTCGCTCTCTGCCCCTATAGCCGTCACCTGGGCCAATACCGGCCTTGTGTCTCATCAGGCCGATCTGGAGTGGAATGCCGAGGGGCAACTCGTCCGCATCATTCCTGCTCAGCCTCTGCCTCCACCAGAGCCGCCCCAGATCGGGAACCCCGATTTGGCCAACCCGCCGCAGGCCGGCTCAAAGCCCCTTCCTCCCAATCCGGCCGCCAAGCCTCTTCCGGTTGTGTTGCCGGGGGCCGCAGGAAGCCCCGGCCAGGGAGTCGAGGTGCCGCCACTTTTGCCCCCTGCGCCACTGGAGTGTTTGCAGATCCCCTGTCCCAGCGTCACGGACTTGCAGGCGGTGTTTTGGTTATGAGACCCATTCTCCTTTACCCCCTGTTCTGGCTGGTGTTGGCGTGCCAGGGCACACCCGGCACAGGGCCTGATGCTACGCCCTCCCCACACGAGGCGAAGGTCCTCCCTCAGAGCGTCTCTGCCTCCGAGCGTGAGTCGGCGCAGCCCCAAACTTCGGTGCCGTCCAAACGGATCTCGCCTCCGGCTGACCAGCCGGCCAAAGCCCGGACTCCCCTGGTTTCCGCATGGGACCTCAAAGAGCAGCGGATCCAATCCAAGCGAGCCGAATACCAGCGGATGTTGCCTATCCAGCAGCAGAAGTTCCTGGAAGAGGCGATTCGAAACCTGATGGACCGGCACAAATGCAACACCGTCATGGGGTGCTTGGCCGAGGAAGAGGTCGTTGCGGCTGGGGTGGATGGGGCCAGGGCGATTATGGAAGCCTATCCCACCATCTCAAGGGACTCTTACAATAAGTTCCATCTTCTGGATGTCCTGGGTGAAATTGGTGCCCCGGAGTCCGGCCGCTTCTTGGCGGACTTGCTCTCCGCTCCCCAATGGAATGCTCGGGCCAATGCTGCCTTTGCGTTGGGCCGATTGAAGCCTGCCTCGTTTGTGGACCAATTGGAGAAACACCTGACCGAGGCGAAGGCACAACGAGATATGGCTGTGGCCTACTCCTTGGCTTATGCCCTGGAAAGTGCCGGAACGGGCCGAGGCAAGTCTCTCTTGCTGGACGCCCTGGATCCCAAGAACATGGCTGGCATCAATTGGGGGTATACCCGTTATGCTGTCGAAGCACTTGCCCTTCTGGGGATCGTCGAAGCGTGCCCCAAACTGCTTCCGGCGCTGACCCACAGGGACCAGTTCCTTCGAAAGGAGGCCCTTCGGGCCGTGGCCAGGCTTCGCTGTCCCCAAAGCGTGGTCCTGGACGCCGTGGCCCAGTCCCTTGAGGACGCAGCACCGGGGGTCAGGACCCAAGCTGCGGAGACGCTTTTGTGGGTAACCAAGATGCCCATCAAAACGGTCAAATCCTGGAATCAATACAAGAAGCACGTGTTGGAACGAGAAGAATGAGAATGACGCCGCTTCCCTACTTCCTGCTTCTGCTGATGACCTCCTTCTCGGCGCGCGGACAGGAGTGCGAAGTGGGCTCGATTCCCAAGGTCGACATGCGCTCTTACCCTGTCGCCGGGGCGCAATTCGGGGTGCCGCCCACTTGGAAAGTCCAGCAACAGCAGTTCTCCTCGGGAGTGCATCTGGTGGACGAAGTTTCGGGATGCCGGCTGGAGGTGGCCAGCATTTCGGGCATGAGCATGGCGGAAGTCGTCATGCTCCACGAACGCCTTTACTGGGGAAACAACGGACTTGCCGAGGTCTGTCGCGCAACGTTGGCCAAAGCCGCTGGACTCTCTCCCGGGACCGTCCATTTCGGGGGTTATGAACCCAGGATGTTCGGGTACAAACATCTGGTCATGGTGCGTGCTCTTTCTGAAACTCAGACTGAGCTGGTAGGGCTGCGCTGTCCGCGCAACA
>CAYTWV010000029.1:0-8256 GCA_964442235.1 uncultured Myxococcales bacterium
TAGGGGTCGCAGGCCCGACTATTTCGACAGCCCCTCACGGTCGTGGCACAGACGCACCGGAAGACCCCACAAAACACGGCGGCAACCGGGGTCGATTCGTACTGAACGGCTTTGCATTTAGCGGCCATATCGAACCTGTTTGAGAATCCCTAGGCCTCGAAGCGGTAACCGATCTGCCTTACGGTAACCAGGTACCGGGGCTTCGAGGGATCCTCTTCCAGGGCTTTGCGCAGGGACACGACATGGTTGTCCACCGTCCTGGGGGTGCCCTCAAAGTCGTACCCCCAGACCCTCTCCAAGATGGTCTCTCGGCTGAACGTTCGGCCCGGCGAGCGGGCCAGAAGCAACAGCAAGTCGAACTCTTTTGCCGTCAGTTTCACTTCGTCGTTTCCGACGGTGACGCGCCTGGCTTGGGCATCCAGGGTCACTTCGCCGAATCGTAGGGCCTCGGATTGGGCCGCCTGTTTGCCACTTCGACGCAGCAGGGCCTGCACCCGGGCAAACAGCTCCGACAACTCGAACGGCTTACCCAGATAGTCGTCCGCACCCAGGCCCAGGCCCTCCACTTTCTGAGCTGTCGTCCCTCGTGCAGACAGCACCAACACGGGCACCGGGTTTTCTCGTTCCCGCAATTCCTGAAGGATTTCCAGCCCCGAACAGCCAGGCAGCATGATGTCGAGCAGTATCAGGTCCCAACCCGGCGCAAAGGCCTTTGCCAGTCCCTCTTCCCCATCGCTGGCGGTTTGAACCTGATATCCCTTCATCCGCAGGTTTAGCGCAAGTCCCTCGCGGATGGATCGGTCGTCTTCAACAACCAGAATGTTCCCTTTTTGGGCCGGACCGCTCATGGGGACGCTCCAGTGCCGTCTCGTTTCGGCGTGGAAGTTGAGGCTGCGATGGGAAACCTGACTTCGAACGTGGCTCCATCACCGACCCTGGACTCGACGCCGACGGAACCGTGGTGAAGGTGCACAAGATGGGCAACGATGGCCAAGCCCAGACCAGCCCCGGAAGCCTGTGCCCGCAGTCGATTGTCCACTCGATAGAAAGGCTCAAATATCTTGTCCTGGTCCTCTTTCGCAATACCTATCCCATTATCCGTGATGCGAACCAGAACCTGATTGGGAAGATCCTTGACCAAAAATTGAATGTGGCGAGGGGGCATCGAATATTTGTAGGCGTTGGTCAGCAGGTTCATCAGAATCGAAGTCAATGCGCTGGAATCGTACCGCACCTGTTCCCGGGTCTGCAGCGAGACATCGAAGCGGGTGCCATCGGGCGGAAGCATTCGTTGAAATCGATTGGCCACCAGTTCACACAGGTCGGCCAGGGTCCCCGTCTGCAGGGACATCCGGTGGTTGTCTCGGCTTGACGAGCGCCAGGTAAGCAGGGTGTCCACCGTGTTCGAAAGCCACTCGGTTTCTCGTTCGATGGTCTGGGCGCACTGGGCCACGATCGAGGGATCCGACGCGGCTTCAGGTTGCATCAGGGTCTGGGCGTGCAGGCGAATGCCCGCCAGCGGCGTTTTCAGCTCATGGCTGACGCTGGCCAGAAGATCCGACTGCATCCGGGCCAGGCGGGAGCGTTTCCCCAGCAGGACGGTCACCACGATGGCCGTCCCCAACGCTGCCAATCCCAAGGTAAGGGAGAGCAGACCCAGGACCAGCTCTTTGGGGCTTTCCCACAAAGCAATGGCCACAATTCCCGTCGCCGAGGCCAGCACCACGGGCCCCAATACCCCCACAGCCAACAGCACGATGGGGGTGGAGAGGCGAAGCCCAGTGCGCAACGTGTTGTCCTTGTTTGTGGGATGGGGCATCTCTCTACCGCTTCACGTATTCGCTTTCGCTCTTTGCGAAGGTACGCCGCTTGAATGGCGGGGGCAAGGGTGAAACGCAGCGCTTACCGGGCCGGGAATGCCATGCGAAGACAGGTCAGAACCTGGCGACGAGGCTGACGTAGAAGGGGCGCCCTGTTCGGCGGGACCACCGGGAGTTCGGCTCTGGATGGGTCCACGATTTCAAAGGAGAAGGCCATGAAGACGAAGCTGCTGACAGCGATGTGTGCGATGGTGTTTGCTCTCGTCGGGTTGATGGAAATCAGGCCAGGGACCCATGAGGCCCAGGCCAAGCCACGAGTCAGGCGCCTTGCCCAGGTGGATGCCCCCAAACCCCAGGCCGAGCCCGTGGTTTCTGAGGCGGACCTGGCGGCCATGCTGCAAGGTAATGACGCTTTCGCAGTACGTTTGCTTGGGATGCTGCGGGACAATGGCCAGAATCTCTTCTTCTCGCCGTTCAGCATTCGGACTGCCTTCGCCATGATGGCCGCTGGGGCTAAAGGCGAGACGCTGGAGACTTTGTTGGCGGGGCTGGATCTGCGACTTGGTGCGGAACAGGTGCACCGGGCCATGGGAACGTGGCTGGCCAGACTGCGGCCCGCCGACTCGACGGTCTACAAACTGAATGTGGCCAACTCGCTCTGGGGCCAGAAGGGGTATGGCTTCCTTGAGCCTTTCATTCGAACCCTTAAGGCGTCGTACGGCGCCGAAGTTCGGGACGTGGACTTCGAACAGGCCTCCGAGCAGGCCCGACTCGAAATCAACGACTGGGTGGAAAACGCTACGTCCGGACTGATTAAGGACCTTATTCCTAAGGGTGGCGTCACAACAGATACGCGGATGGTCCTGGTGAATGCGGTCTATTTCAAGGGAAGTTGGGTACGCGCATTCGACAAGGCCTTAACCCAACCGCGTCCGTTCCTGCTGTCGGCTGGAGGAGAGGTGCAAGTGCCCATGATGCGGCGAGACGGCGACTCGGAAAGGGTTGCCATCGGCAAAGGGCTGAAGATGCTGCGTTTGGGCTACAAGGGCGACAAGATCGTGATGGACATCCTGTTGCCCGACGCCAAAGATGGGCTGCGGAAGTTGCTTGACGACTTGAGCCCCGAACGTCTGGCCGAGTTGGATGGGCGCCTTCGCAACCGAGACGCGAATATCCAGATCCCGAAATTTACGATGCGCTGGGGTACGTCGGAGATTACGCCCAAACTCATTGAGCTGGGACTTGGGGACGTGTTCAAAAACGCCGACTTCAGTGGAGTGGCCAAGGAGGGAGCGGCCATAACTGCCGTATTCCATCAGGCATTTGTGGATGTGAACGAAGAGGGAACGGAAGCGGCAGCGGCGACGGCCATTGTCGCCGAAGCGGGGTGCGCCATGGAGCCGGAACCTCCGCTGGAATTTGTGGCAGACCACCCCTTCTTGTTCCTGATTCGTGAGGCGCAATCCGGCGCCATCCTGTTTATGGGCATCGTAGAGAACCCGTCAGCGTAGTTTTGGATGCCCCGATGGGGTCGACGGTGCGGCTTCCAGACTCCGGCCGCGCCGTCGACCCCAGCCTACTCAACCATCAACTTCCGAGTTCGTGTTCGTTGCGCCGGACGGTCGCAACGACCTCTTGCATCAGCATCGCGGTGTCGGGGCCGCTGCTGGAACCAGAGAAGTACAAATTGAAATACTCGGTTGACGCAAAACAGGCCTTGTCAGCATTGCGTGCATCCAAACGGATCATGGTGGCTGAACCGGCAGCGTTGACGAAGGAAAATGCCCCGAAACCATCCCCATCCAGAAAAACCTTGATGGAGGTCCATTTCCAGCCCGCAACCAGGTCTCCAGGAACGAGTGGGTGCAACAGGCGAGTGACCGTGGACGTGAACAGTTCCTGACTCTCAGAACCCAGGATGGCGGCCTGACCTTCAGGGCCCTTCACCAGGCCCGGATGCCGAATTCGGTATCGCTGAAGGTACTGAAGAGCGGCCTTCAAATCGGAAAGCGGGAACGTGTGGTGCCCCAGAACATAGGGGATGCCTCGGGGGCGAATGTTCATGCCATGGTTGGAGGCCTCGGCGTGCAGCCGAGTCGAGGGAAACACCTGCAACAGCGAGACCAGAATTGCGCCCAGGACTGGCTTGGCCCCGGCCTGGTTCATGTCGCCCAGAAACTCCATGGTTCGCTGGAATCCAGCCAGTGTGTCATCGGGAAGCCCCAAAACCACCCCAACTACCGGCGGCGAGATTAGGGACAACTGGTGGACCACGGCCTGGAATCGAGCGGTATCGAAGGTGGTTCGATTGCTGGCCGCCATGGCCGGATCTGAGAGGGACTCCATTCCAAGCAGAATCTGGCGCGCCGGAATGCGCTGCAACAACCGGAATTGGGCGTCGGTCAGCTCCTCGTGCCGCAGATTGAACGTGAACTGCAACTGGCCCGAAGGGTCTGCCTCCGCCAACGCCTGAACCAAATCGGCAAGTAGTTCCGTCTCGTAGTTTATGGCCGAGTCGATGAAGGTGATGTGATGGGCTCCCTGCTCAACTGCCCACGCCAAATCGGCCCGGATTCGAGCGCGTGAGAAGCGGCGTCGGACCTTGCAACTGTTCCATGCGCAGTACCCGCAGTCATGCACGCAGCCCCTGGACAACTCCATCAAAATCCCTTCGGGGGATGCCGGAATGGCCTGGTTCTGAAAGGGGGATGGGATGGAATCCAGCAGCATAACAGGAGGCCCAGGAGGGGTGGAACTGAGTCCATCGGGCCCCATGAACGTGACTCCGGGCAGTGGTGTTGACTTGGAAAAGCCACTTCGCAGGATCTGGGCAAAGGGCAGTTCCCCTTCGCCATTAATCACGAAGTCCACAAAGGGGAAACGCTGAACCAGGGCAGGTCCCACGCTCTCGACGGCCCGTCCTCCCAGAATCGTGACCGTATGGGGCGATGCCTGTTTGATGGCCGAACACGCTGCCAGAGCAGCTTCGACGTTCCACGCGTAACACGAGAAGCAGACCGCTGCCGGATTGCCATGAAGCAGCGGCGCAATGTCCTGTTTGCGCAGGCGCACTTCCTCAACGGGGTCCAGGTGACCGCTTCCGCTTAAGTCGACGATAGAGGGTGTCTCGAATCGATAGTGCGCCAACTGAGGGTCAGCCTGGCACCAGACTTTCAGATAGGCGTTTCCCAAACTGTAGGGCGCGGCCGTCAGGGAATCGACGTACCCGCCCAGGCTGAAGCTGTCCGATGCATCGGGGTCAACCAGGCGTTTAAAAAGTCCCACCAGTCGGACCAGTCGCTGACCCGTCTGGCCCTGGGTGGCAGTGGCCGGTTCCGGCTTACTCGCTTTCGCCATGGTCCGGCTCCACGCCCAGTAATTCGAACTGGCGGTAGAGAGGCTCGAATCGTTCCCGCCAGAAGCCCATACACAGCATGTATTCGGTGCAGCCCGAGCAGAGTCCGTGTTTTGCCTTCAGTGGGCGAAGCTCCGGGAACAGGAAGAACGGAAGCGGTCGGGCCCGACCTCGTACGTCCTCGGGTAGCAGGCAGAAGGGCACACCTTGAACGGCCAAATCCAATTTCGGATAGGCCCGAAGCACCGCCGAAAGCTGCGGAATCAACTCGGGGTACGGCACAATCAACTCGGGCCGATCCAGGATGCGCCCCATGGGCTGCGGCGCGTTCAAGTGGAACGAGCGCAAGCGATGGCGGATCAAGAAACTCAGGGTTTGGGGCAGGGTAGGCAGGGTGGTTCGGGTCAACCCCAAGGTCACATCGATGCGGGGAACGCCAGCCAGGATGATGTTACGTAGCCCCCGAAGGGTCTGCTCGTGGCTGCCTGCCACCTGGGTCATTCCGTCATGGACCTGAGGCAGAACCGAGTGAAGGGTCACATTGACCCCATTCATTCCGGCATCCAACAGGCGGTTCACAAGATTGGAGTAAGCCAACATTCTGCCGTTGGTCACTACCGTCTTGTTCTGGAACCCCAACTCCGTGGCCTTCTTAAGAATGGCAATCAGCAACTCTGTAGCCAGAAGCGGTTCGCCCCCATAAATGAGCACGTCTCTGGCGCCACGGGTCTTCTCTTTCTCCAGTTTCGCAAAAAAGGGCGCCTCGGAAAGCTGTTCGGGCGTACCTCGTCGGGAGGGCTGGCCCGTAAGGTCGAGGTTGTTGTCCCCGGCTGGAATCTGCAGCACGCAGTGGGTATCCATCAGGTCCATCAACATGCGGAAATTGTTCTTGAATCACATCACCTGATCCGGGTTGAATTCCGGAGTTTCGATCAGATGGCGGCGCTCCAACTCGTGGGTGGGAATCTGATCGGGGTCAACGGTGAAATACCCCTTCTCTTTACATTCTCGATAGAGGTCGGTCCCCCGAAACGGGATGGCGTGTTGCAGCAGAGGCCAGGCTCGGTACATCTCGTAGAGCATGGCGGCGAATTCAAGTGTGTGGTTGATGGCCGGCTTGGATTCGCCGGGCATACCGATCACATAGTGCACTTGTGAAGGCAGCCCCACCTGGTCTGCCGTTTTGACCACCTTCACGATGTGTTTCAGGTCCAGCCGTTTTCCCACCACCCCTTTCAGAACCGAAGCATCGCCCGACTCTGCCGAGATGGTGACTTTTGCGTTTCCGGCGGCCTTGAGCAGAGCAATGTCCTCTTCGTCCAGGAAGTCTGCCCGGAAGCCGTTCACGGCATCCCAGGCCCAGCCGTAGCCTGACATAAACTCCACAAGAGACCGAAAACGGTTTTTGTTGACATTGATGTTGTTGTCAATGAAGAAAAACACATCGATATTGTACTGCTTCTGAAGTCGGGCGATCATGTCGGTCAGGTATTCGACCGAGTGGCCGCGCCAGGGAAGCGAGAGGACCTGCTGGGTGCAGAACGAACAAGAGAAGTTGCATCCTCGGCTGGTCATCAGGGGCAGGAAACGCCGAGGCGAGTGGTATTCGTGCACCAAGTCGGCATGGACAGCGTAGTCCATGCAAGTGAAATAGTTCTCCATATTAAGCAGATGGAAGGCAGGGGGCGGAAGCTCATCCAGCGTCTGGACCAGAGGGTGTTTGCCCCCCTGAGAGACCGGGCCGTCGGGGCCGCGCCAACTGACATCGGGAATCGAGTCTGGGGCCTTGTGTGAGGCGAACGCAACCAAGGCGTCCCGCAGTTTGTAGTCGCCCTCGCCGATGACCACGCCGGCCAAAGAGGGGATCTCATTCATCAAACGAATGGGGTCAAACGGGAAGTAGTTCATGCCGCAAACGTGGCAATCGGCAGCAACGATGGGGGTCCCGGGCATTTGTTGAGCGAGGAGTTGTGCGACTTGAGCCACGTACGTTTCGTCCAACTTATGGACATCGGAGAACATGGTCATCACCAGAACAACCACGTCAGCCTGCCGGCCCCGCAGTGCTTCGCTCATCTGAGGCAGTTCCAGCCCCACGTGAGTCAAATCGGCGTCAAAGGGCCGAATGGTCAACCTGGGAAGGTGGAAGAACCCATCCACAAACTCGACTTTCCACCCTTCTCGTTCCAGCAGGCCCGCATTGTAGAGGGCGCCCAGGTTGGCAAAGGTCGGGTAGTGGGCAAAAACTCTGGGAAGCAGGATGGGCGGCGTAACGAAGAGGACCCTCAGGTCCTTTTTTTGCGTGTTTTTCTCAGCCATGTTTATCAATCTTTATAAATTTCATAAGCCACAGATTGCTTGTTTTGGGAAGGACCGGGCGATGAATGTTTACCACGAAAGGAAGCTTTTCCTTGCGCACAAATTCCAGGACTTGCCCAGAGGTGAAATTGCGGTAATGCTCGAAGATCGGGACCATGGAGGCATGGGCCAGCTCGGCTTTGCCGGAGGATCGAAGCAGGGCGAACGGGATGCAGTCCGCAATGATCAAACTTCCATAATTACGAAGCAGTTTCTGGATGATCTTGAAAGTGATTGAAAGATCTTTGAAATGATTAATGCTGCGAAGCATGAGGATGTAGTCGAAGTATCCCGGCTCCCAGTCAAACTCTTCAATGTCCATGGTGTGGATTCGCATATCGATTCGGCTGGCCCGCAATCGTTCCAATGCCGAAAGGTCCGGATCCAGGCCGTGGTATTCGATCTTCTTCTTATCGACCAGGTCTCGGATGATGTGTTGATAGCGCAAATCGCCGCAGCCCACGTCCAGCACTCGGCCCTGCATACGGCCAATTTCGCCCCGAAGCCAGCGCTCTTCGCGATAGAAGGGGATGGCGGGGTCGATGCGCCAGGCCGAGGCGCACGCTTCGCGGGTAGGGCAGTCCGTGCACTCTTTGACCATGCGAAGCTGGCGGACGTCTCCTTCGAAGTCATCCAGGGCCACTTTGGTGCTGGTATCGATATAGACCTGTTGATGGCGGTGTTTAATATCCAGAATCTCGTCCGACGAAAAATCGGCCGTAT
>CAYTWV010000029.1:8266-16063 GCA_964442235.1 uncultured Myxococcales bacterium
GATATGCCCACGTGCCATCCTCTTTACACAACAAGAGATTGGGCAGATGGCCACCGGGAAGGTCCAAAGTGTGTCCCGGGCAGTTTTGGGCCAGCGGGACAAACCCATCCAACTTGTGGGTCTCCACGAAGTCGAAAGAGTTCGAGCGAACGCCCCGAATGGGGTCCAGGTCCAGGTCAGGGAAGGCCTGGGCCAGTTCGATGGGAAGCCCTGGGCACGACCGGGTGGTCAGGCATTCGGCGCAGGCCAGCACACGCAAGGCGCTGCTTTGAGGTGCAGCGAGGCACTCGTCGCCAGGTACCAGCGAGGTTTGCTCCCGGGAGAAACGCCGAATGTCCAGGCGAGCCAGTTCGCCCATGAGGCATTCGGGCAGCCCTTCGTGGTAGACGCCCAAACGGGCTCGTTTTCCGGCAGCAATGGCAGCGGCGATGGCTTTGGCGGCGTCGGCGGGATGAAGGGGCGCAGCATCGGGTGTGGAGCCTGCCGGGGCTGCATATACCAGGGTTTGATAGAGGTTGCCTGTTCCTGGAAGTCTGGCAAGCCAGCGGACCATTTTGGGAAGTCGGTCCACGTTGGCGTGGCTGACCACGGTGCGAATTTCGACCTTGATGCGGGGAATCTGAAGCAACTGGTTGAGCACTTTTGTCGTCTGCTCGAAGGCGTTGGGCGTTTGGACCAAACCATCGTGAATGGCTGCTTCATCGGCGTGCAGCCACAAAAGCACCGAATCCAGGCCACGGGAAACCAGGGCGGACAGAAGCTGAGGGTAAAGCAACATTCGGCCGTTGGTAATCAGGCCCAGTTTTAATTCCTGGGTCTGCAGCAACGTTGCGACGTCCACCAAATCTTTGCGAAGTGTGGGCTCGCCGCCGGACAGCACCACTCTCCTGTGGCCCCACTCTTTGGCCTGTGCTGCCACGTTTTGCAGCGTATCCAAGGAGGTCATCGAGGAGTGGTCCGGGATTCTGCAGAACGTACAGCGGTGGTTGCAGCGGCTTCCCGTAGAAGCAAAAAGTCCTTCGATTACGGCAACTTTGGTCTCAGACATAGGCGACCCCTAACGGAGAGATGCCCACGGCCACTTTGCCCACGGGGTTCAAGGTGGCCATGTCGACGAAGGTGATATCATTGGAGCCCTGGTTGGCCACGATGGCCGTAGCTCCGTCGGGGCTGAATGTCACATAACAGGGGGCGTCGCCGCAACGAATCTCACCCACCAGCGAGCGTTTTCTAATGTTAAGAACAGAGACGGTATTGGTGTCCACGTTCCCCACCAGCGCCAGTTTTCCGTCGGGCGAGATGCGCAGCCCCACGTGTCGTGTGCCCACTTCTTTGGTCGCAAGCACCTTCCACGTGCCGGTCTCAAGGAAGGCCACCCGGTTGGAGAGGTAGTCCGCAAGCAGGGTCTCTTTCCCATCGGGAGTGATTCCCAGGCCAATGGGAGCTTTCAAAATCCGAGGCGTATGGGTGACTTCCAGCGTGACGGTGTCGATGAGGGAGATGGTCCCGGAGACTTCGTTGCTGGTTGCCGCAAAGGTGCCGTCGGGGAAGCAGGAGACCACACAGGGGCCTTCTCCCACGTGCAAGACCTTCTCGGATTCCAGGAGTTTCAAATCGATAACTGAAACCGTGTCTTCAAACTCGTTGGCCACAAAAGCCCGTCGTCCGTCAGGCGTGACGGCAATGCCCGAGGCCCCGTATCCGGCCGGTATTCTTTTAATGATACGAAACGTCCTGGGGTCGATGACCCTGACGTCTTTGCTGTCGGTGTTGGTCAGCAACAGGTATTGGGAGTCCGGGGTTCCCACGAGGACCATGGGAGATTCCCCCACGGGCACCTCGGCCACGATGGTTCGAGTCTTTGGGTCGATGACGGTCATCTCGTCCAGACCGTTGTTGGCTACGAACAGAAGTGGACCTTGGTGAGAAACGCTCATGGGTCTTGGAACCCTCCCGGGGCAAAAACACAGGGTCTCGGCTTTCTGACAGCCAACGGGAACGATAGAGTGGCGACCCGGAAGCGTCAAGTGGAACAGGCTCGGGCGGGGGAGGATCCCCGCCGCCTGTCGGACCTGTCGGACCTGTCGGACCTTGGTCTTGCGACTAGTCTGTATATCCGTAAAGGGCCAGTTTGTTGTAAAGAGTGCGGCGGTCGATATCCAGGTCGCGGGCGGTCTTCTTCTTGTTGCCTTTGTTGCGGCGAAGAGTCTCCAGAATGACCTCTTGCTCGATTTGGGCCAGAGTGTGGCCCTCGGTGACCAGGGTTGGGGCATCCAGCGAGGGGCTTTGGGGTTTTCGCAGTGACTCAAAATCCGCTGCGTCCAGCACGCTACCCTCGGCAAAAAGGCAGGCGCTCTTGATGGCGGTCTCCAACTCTCGGATATTGCCGGGCCACGCATACTGGTGAAGGACCATCAGGGCCTGGGGGGTGATGCCCTTGACTTGGGTCAGGCCCGATGCGCGGTTCTCCTCCAGGAAGTGGTTCACCAGCAGGGGAATGTCTTCTCGCCGCTTGCGCAAAGGTGGCAATTGCAGGGTGACGGTGTTCAGTCGGTAGAAGAGGTCCTCACGGAATGTCCCATTGGCGACCATCTCTTCCAGATTCCGGTGGGTCGCCGTGACGCAGCGAACGTCCACCTTCTTGACGTGAACACTGCCCAGCGGCTGGATTTCACCGTATTGCAGGGCGCGCAGCAGTTTGCCTTGCATCTCCAGGGGCATGTCGCCCAGTTCGTCCAAAAAGATAGTTCCCTTGTCAGCCACTTCGAACAGGCCTCGTTTGTCCTTCAGGGCACCGGTAAAGGCGCCTCGGGTATGGCCGAACAGTTCACTTTCGATGAGGTTGGCAGGGATGGAACTGCAGTTGATGGCCACGAAGGGTTGGTCGCCTCGGCGACCGTATCGATGGATGGCCTGGGCGACCAGTTCTTTGCCGGTTCCGCTTTCGCCGATGACCAGCACGGTGATGTCGGTCTGGATGATCTTGTCCATGAGGGCGTAAAGCCGCAGCATGGCGGAACTCTCACCCAGGATGGGGGGGAAACGGCGTTGCGAAGCCGCTTCCGAGGCCGTGGGCTTGGAAAGCGAATTGGAGTGCAGGATTCGTTGCACCTCGTCCAGTTGCCCTTGCAGGTCGGCGACCTGATTGGACTGTTCCGCGTTCTCTTTGGTCAGCCGCTCGATGCGCTGCAGTGAATCGGTTCGCCACAGGTAAACGCGAAGAAAGTCGGCCAGACTTTCCAGCGTGGTCGCATCGGCTTGAGAAAAGGCATTGGGCAGGAAACGGGAATCCACGTACAGGACGCCCCGAATTTCGCCCTGGAACCAGACGGGCACGGCCAGAACCGACCGAAGGCCCAGTTCCGAGGTGGAGTCTGACGGAGGGACCAGCCCATCGGCCTGGGCATCACCCAGCAGCAGGGTCGTCTGGGTCGCCAGGACCCGTTCAGCCAGTGTCCAGGAGAGGCGGGCCTGACGGCCTCGCACAGACTCACGGTCGATATTGCGGGCGGAAACCAGCGCCAGTTCGCTCGAACCGGGTGCGGTCAGCAGCAGCATGCCTCGCTCGGCCCCGGTGCGTTCCACGGCCATGTCCACGACTTCATCGGGCGGAACCGGGCGTCCCGGCTCTTGGGTGAGGTGTTCCAGCAACCTGCGATAGCGATCCATGTAATCCCTCAGCAAGGGCCCAAGCATACATAGATGAAAGCAGATGGTCCAGTGTGCAGGTGAGTCCGGGGTGTCGCCTGTTTTCGGGTACCTCGTCAGACGTGTCCGACGTCTGGCCTTATGGATTGCACTCGGCGCGGCGGGCGTGGCGGAATTCGTCGCCCCCTTCCACATACCAAAGCTCGGAGTCGGTCAGTCGGGTGATGACCCAGAAGACTTCGGAGCCCTCAGATATCGTGACCTGGATGGTGGGCATATTCCACTTCTCCACAAGGGTCCAGGCCATGCCCATGGGCTGATTACACTGCAGTTTCACGGTGCCGTCCTCGGAGAAAATATTGAACTGAGTGCCGGGGGGCACCTGTTGAGGAGCGTTTCCGCTGTCCAGGTACGCTACCAGATCCCAGATGCCAATCAGCTTCTCCGATACCTGGTCGAAGGGCGGCACCTGGAAACCAAGATCCTCCAGGGTATCAGAGTCCAGCGTGTCACTCGGTACATCGGTGGGGGCGGAGTCGTGGGCAGAGAGGTCTTCGGTCAGTTCCTCCACGGTCTGGTCCTTTTCGGAAGGGATATCCGTGGAAGCCAGATCCTCTGGCAGAAGATCCTGAGGAAGCGGGAGATCCGACGTCTGGTTCGCATCGGACGTGTCCGACGGAAGAAGGTCGGTGTTGGCGGGCACGTCCGCCGCTAAGTCATTCTGTGCCCGAGTCTCTTCAAGAGGGGAGGTGTCCAGCGTGCCCGACCCATTGGACTGATTCCCGCAGCCGGTGAGGGCAGGGAGGGAAAGAGTTACTGCGAGCAGGATGCGAAGAGTCTGGGTCATGAGAACCTCCGGAAGTAGCCGGCGCAATATAGGGTGTGCTTTCTGTTTGGGGAAGCGTTTGTACTGGAGGTCCTGGAACGGGCGGCGGGCGGCGGCGGCAACGGCGGCCGGCATCGTCCCTGGGGCCCTCACCCTGCGGGGAAGAGGTACGGAGAAGGGGCCGACAGCCCCTTCTCCGTTGATGCCCCACGGCGAAGCCACCGCATTAATATTCGGGGGACCGGGGGCGATCCCTCGCCCCCGCCGTGCTCGGCAGCGGACTGGGGAGAGCAGTACTGCATGCGTGGCGAAGGACCGCTGCCGCGCCTTGGAGGGGACGAGGACT
The DNA here is from genome assembly GCA_964442235.1 of uncultured Myxococcales bacterium. Lineage (GTDB taxonomy): Bacteria > Myxococcota_A > UBA9042 > CAIXZC01 > CAIXZC01 > CAYTWV01. Next base: position 13,087 of record CAYTWV010000029.1, read on the forward strand.
TCCCCTGGCCCCTTCCTTTTCGCTCTCTCCGGTGGCTTCGCCGTGGGATAGCCAATGGGGAAGTGGCGGCGGCCCCTTCCCCAAGCCCCAACCCCGCCGGGAATTGCCTCACCCCTCATCCCTCATCCCTCACCCCGAAAAACCCCTGCTTGACACCTGAACAGATGTTCAGTACATTGGGCGCTGGAGGCCACAATGGACGCCATGGAACGAAACGACAGCGGGGCGACGGTACGGCACCTGGTCGAGCAACGACTGGTGGTCCGGGCTTCCCGGGTCGAACGTTTGCCTCGGGCATTAAGCACGGGGCTTCCGGCGTTGGATCGATTTTTACCGCATGGTGGGTTGCTGCCTGGTGGGCTGACAGAATGGGTTGGGGATGGGGTGCACCTGCTGGCGGGGTGGCCGCTGGCCTTCCATGGAAAGCGTGGGAAGGTGGTGTATGTGGGGATGCGGGGGTGTGTGCATCCGGAGTGGGTAGGGGCGCTGGGTGGGGGTGTTGACGGATACTTTGCGGCGCAGTGGCATCAGCCGCAGGAGTTGGCGTGGCTGACCGAGCAGGTGATTGGCAGTGGGCTGTTTGAACTGGTGGTGATTGGGGGTGCGAATCCTGACAGTGGGGCGCCCTGGTTTGACGAGGTGATGTGGCGGCGATGGATGGGGGCGTCGAAGCGTCATGGGACGGCGGTGCTGGTGCTGGTTCGCCCGCACGAGTCATTAGGGAATATGGCTCGGCCCTGCTGGGGGCGATTGCATGTCCGGGTGCGTGAGGAGGGGATTGGGATCTCGTTACGGCTGGAGAAGTGTGCGGGGTCGGCGCCGGGTGCGGTGTTTGAGTTGGGGGTAGCGGAGTTGCGGCCTGTGGATGAGGTAGCAGGGGGAGTGGAGGTGGGACGATGAAGCGGCCATGTGTCTTCTGGTTGCATCAGTTTCATCTGGAGCAGATGTACCGGAGCATTCCGGGCAGCAGGGGAAAGCCGCTGGCGATGTACAACGGCCGAAAGAAGGTGGTGTTGTGCAACCGTGAGGCGCAGGCACGGGGTGTGCGGGTGGGGATGGCGTTGAAAGAGGCCGTGGCGTTGTTGGAGCGGCTGGCGCTGGTCCCGGTTCCCGAGGAGGAAGAGGGCAGGGTGAGGCCCCTGGCGCGTGAGTTGTTGCGGTTTTCACCGCTTGTGGGGGTGTGGGGTCAAGAAGAGATCGTGGTGGATTTGGCACCGTCGGCGCATCTGTTTGGCGGGGAGATGGGGCTGATTCGGCAGGTGCGGCGCTATTTGGAGGAGGGGGGATACAGTTCGTTTGCGGGGGTGGGGGATAGCTTGGCGGGGGCCCGTCTGGCGGCTCGGGTGGTCGCTTCCAAGGGCAGTGGGGTGATCTGTTTTGCGCCGGGCACTGAGTCTGAGAAGACGGGAAGCATCCCGTTAGAGGAACTCTATTCCTTCCCGGAGATTTCCTCTTCGGCGTTGGGGCGGCCGCTGCTGCAGTTTTTGAAGGTGACGACGCTGGCGCAGATTCGTGGGGTGTTGCGCCCCGGGTTACCGGCGTTGGCTCGGGAGTGGGAGGAGTTGCGGCGGTATGCGCAGGCCTCGGCGGAGTTAGAGCAGCGGGTAGAGCGGGTAGAAGAACGCAGCACGTATCAGGTGGATGTGGTGTTTACGCCTCCGGTGATCGAACTGGAGCCGATTCTGCACCATCTGGAGCAGGCGCATCAGACTCTGGCTCGGCGTTTGGAGCAGGAGCAGGCGCTGTTGTGTTCGATGCGACTGCTGTTGACCCCCGAGGATCGAGTGGATGTAGAAGTGCCGTTACTGCTGGCGCGGCCGACTCGGGACCCTAGGGTGCTGGTCGAGTTGTGGCGGTTGAAGTTGGCCCACGTCTCTTTGGGTCGGCCCTTGTGTGCGCTGCATCTGATTGCGGATCAAGTGACTCCGCAGGAGCGTACGCACACCGAGTTGTTGGTTCGAAATCGGCAGCGGTCCATGACCCTGGCCGAGTTGCAAAATCGTCTTCAGGCCGTGTTGGGGCCTGAAGGCACCCTGTTTCGTCCGACTTTGCGGGATGCCTTTTTGCCCGAGAAACAAGTGGCTCGGGGTTCTGCATTGGGGTCGGACACCGGCATGATGGAGAGGGAAGACCGTTTCGTTGCCTGCAGCCTGTATGTGCAGAGCTGTGCCTTTCCGCCCTTCCCTCTCCATCTACTTAACTACGTGCGCCGGAAGCGGGCTTCCCGGGTGTTCCTGGAGCCCCTTCCGGTGGCACGTCCTTCGTCGGAGTTCTCTGGGGGGACTCCACTGTTTCTAGCCTCTCATTTTTGCCCCGAGAGCGGCCGCCTGGAGCAGGTTCGGTACCTGCGCGTGGCCGGAGCGGGTTGGGCCGAGATTTGTGTGCGTGTGGATGAGGGGGGGCAGGTGCAGTGGGTGGGAAGTTATGAATGACGTGTGGACTCCCTTTGTTTGTGGGCCGGGCAGCTCAAGAGGGAGGAGCCGATGTCGTATGTACCGCTGATTACCTTAAGTAATTACTCCTTCCTGGAGGGGGCTTCGTTTCCGGAGGAATTGGTCAGTCAAGCGGCGGTGTACGATTTGCCTGCCATAGCCATCACGGACCGAGACGGCATGTATGGGCTGGTCCGGGCCCATGTGGCCGCACGGGATGCGGGGGTGCGGCTTCTGGCGGGCAGTACGGTGCGCCGAAGTGATGGGCCTCCGGTGGTCCTGATGGCCATGAACCGCCGGGGGTATGCCGCCATTTGCCACTTGGTGTCTCTGGGACGAGGGCAGGCCGAAAAGGGGCAGGCCTTTGTGACGACGCAGCAGTTGTTGGAGAAAGCAGGCAACGAGGTGTTGTTGATTCATCCGGCGCTGTTTCGGGATCCACATCTGGCGGCGCTGGTTTCGCACTTCAAGGGGCGCATCTACGGCGCTCTGGCCCGGTACCTGGCCTTGGATGATGAGTATCGTCTGCAAGCGGTGCAAGAGAC
>CAYTWV010000030.1:0-15664 GCA_964442235.1 uncultured Myxococcales bacterium
CCATCATGACCACATCCAGGGCCGTAACGGGGAAGGTCAAATCATGGCGGGCATGTTGCGGAACATATCCGATGCGCCCCTGAGCCTGAGCCGGCGTGGTTCCAAGTACGGTGACGCTTCCCCGGCTCGGCACCAGCAGCCCAAGCGCCAGCTTCAGCAGGGTGGTTTTGCCTCCGCCATTGGGCCCCACGATAGAGACAAGCTGACCTTGAGGCAGAGAAAGGTTCACCCCCTCGAGTACGGCCGGGCCCCCATATGAGAACGTCAGGTCTTTGAAGACAATGGCTTCGGCTTCGGAGTGCATGGTCCCATTCCCTTCTTCAGCGCGGGGCAGAGTAGTCCCGAATAGACTTCGCCATTTTGCGAAGCTCGTCCATATACGCTTCGCTCATGTGATCCATGGGCACAACAGCGGCCTGGATGGTCTCGGCGATGCTGCTGGCCTGAGCCTTGGAGTACTGGGGCTGCACAAAAATGACCTTGGCACCGGCTTTTTTGGCCCTGTCCGTAATGCGGGCCAGGTATTCGGCCCCCGGCTCTTGTCCACCCGACTCGATAGCGACCTGCTTCAGCCCGTATCGGCGGGCAAAATAGGCATAAGCCGAATGATAGACATACAGTTCGGTCCCACGAAGCGGCTTCAGCACCTCGGAAAGCTCCGCATCCAGCCCCAACAGCTCCAACTCCAGGGCATCGGCCGCTGCCTGATACTCGGCCGCATGGGGTGGGTCCATCAGGGCAAGGGCCTGGGCCACATTCTGGCCCTGTTTGGCGAACAACACGGGGTCCAGCCAGGTATGAGGGTCCGGCGCCCCGGCCTCATGTTCATGGCCGTGGTCATGGTCATGTTCGGCAACCCCTGACTCGCTGTGACCGCCCCCATGGTCATCGTCATGAGAGTCGCCATACTCGGAGGGCATCAGGTCGATGCCCTGCTGCAAGTCCACGATTCTCATGGAGGGGTTGCCCTCGGACAGCCGCTTCACCACGGACCGTTCGATCTCCACGCCCACGGTGAAGTAGGCGCTGGCTTTGGACAGCTCGATGAGTTGTTTGGGGGTCGGGTCGTAGGTTCCGTGGGACTGCCCCGCAGGCAGAACCACGGCCACATCCATTTTGTCTCCGGCGATTCGGCTGACCAGGAACCGGTGCGGAGCCATGCTGACGGCCACCAACGGCTTGGAACCAAGTTGAGGCTCCGACTGCTCCCGGCATGCGGGCAGCGCCATCCAGGCCAGGCACACTGTTAATAGGAAACCCCGCACGCTGACCTCCTGAAGCGATTTCGGACGACCCTGTCCGTCCGTGACCGCTGCCTTCTATTCGAATTCCACTTCGCCGTGAGAAATGGCCCACGTCCCAGGCTTCAATTCCACTCCAAAACGGTACCCTTTGCCATCCTGCAAGGTCTTCAGCGTCAGTTCCCGGCCCGGATATACGGGCTTGGCAAAACGCAGCGAGATTCGATGCAGCTTCGAGGGATCCGATTGGCCATATTTGGCCATCAGTTCTTTGACGGTCATGGCCATGACACACAAACCGTGAGCGATAGGGCGGTCGAAACCGGCCAGCTTGGCCACAAACTTGTTGGTGTGGATGGGATTGAAGTCGCCGCTTGCGGCCGCATAACGCCTGGGCTGGTCGGGAGCGACTCGGAAGTTTCCGGCCACGGCCATTTCCGGCTCGGCGGGCTTGGGCTCTTTGGTGCGGTTTGGATCTCGCTTGGGTTTGCCACGAATGAACATCGACGAGCGCCCCGTAACAATCGGCACACCCTTCTCTTCGAGGGTCACGTCCACATCCAGGATCTGGCCGCTGGAGGCGTCTCGGATATCCACCACTTTGGCGATGGGAACCACTTCCATGCCGGGCTTGAGCGGTTTGTGCCACGTAAATGCCTGCTCGGCATGCACCAGTTTCACCATGTTCACCCGCAGCTTCGGGTAAAACAGGACCTCTTCCAGCACATCCTTCAGCACCCTGGAGGCATAAAGGGGACTGGCGTATTCGGCGTTGTCGCCCGCAACCAACGGATTGTCATCCCCGCAGGCTTTGGCGTAGGCCACGCAGCTTTCCCGATCGATGGTGAAGGCAGGTTTTCGGACCTCAAATCCCAGCGCTTCCCGACACATCCCGCCGTAAAACCCACTTCGAACGATAGACCAGAACCGCCCCATATGCGCCTCCGCTGAATTCAGGTGCCCCGGAAGCCGGTGTACAGATTGTCCACCGCACCACTCGGGAACCGGCCGTTTCTATCGCACTTGTACCTCTTTGACAATGTCTTGTTTCCCCACGGTTCCCCGTGGTAAAGGAGATGTGCATCGGCGTCCACACCCCAAAGCGGGTCAACCTCAAGGAGCATTTCGTGGCAGGCAAGGCGGGCCCACCAGAGAAGAAGCGGGATTACACAGAGGCGGGCCAGGCGTGGCGGGCCATCCTGGGCAAGGACTCGTTGCCTCCAGTCCTGCTGATGATTGTCGGCTCCGATGACATTTACCAGGAAGCGCTTGGCGGCTTGCTGGACAAGGTGTTCAAAGAGGGCAACCGAGAGTTGAACATCCAGAGGCTGGATGCCGCGTCCACCCGGTCGGCGCAGTGCGTGTCCGACGTTCGGGTCTCTCCTATGATGGCCAAGAAGCGAGTAATCTGCGTCTCGAATTCCGACGTCTGGTTTGTGGCCGACAAAGAAAAAGAGGCCGCCCAGGATGAATCGGCCAAACCGGCCAAGAAGGGCAAGTCCAAGGCCAAAGGCGAGGGGCTGCACGCCGATTTGCTCGACCTGGCAAAAAGCACCTTCAAGCGGGGGCACATCCTGCTTCGGGCGTACTCCCCGGACAAACGTTCGGCCCTCTTCAAGACCTTGGAAGAGCTGAACGCCGTCTTCGATTTCAGCTCGCTGGGCGAGGGCCAGGACCTCTTCCGCAACATTCAGGCCGAGTTGAAACGAAGGGGGGTCGAAGCCGAACGGGCCGCCATCGAGTTCCTGGGGGATGCCCTTGGGGGGAATGCCGAAGCGCTTTTTACCGAGATGGACAAGTTGGCCGAATTGGTGCCGCCGGGCAAAACCCTGACCCTGGAAGGGGCCAAGGCCAATGTCCAACGCATGCGAGGGCACAAACTCTATGAGTTGGCCAACGCAGTAGCCGAACGCCGCACCGCCGAGGCCCTGGTGCTGCTTGGGCGCATGTTCGAGAGCCTTTTGGACGCGGGCAAGAAGGTCGCTGCAGCGGGCGTGCCCTTGATGATTCTTGCGACCCTCGAGAGCGAGATTCGCAAGCTGGCCGTGGCCACAGGCACAAAAATGACCCCAGACGTTTTGGCTTCGAAGCTTGGAATGCCGGACTGGGCCGCACGCAAAACCATTCAAAGCGCCAAACGGTTTACGCCCGCGGAACTGGAACTGGGCCTCAAGATGATCCGCCATGCAGACCGACGCCTGAAATCGACTCCCCTGCCTGCTCGGATGATTCTGGAAGAGTTGGTCGTGGCCTTGTGCACCAAAGGGGTGCGGCCCGTCGCCCCCATCGACCTGGGGTATTTTCGCTAAAGCTGTACCGTGAAATCGATTCCAAACCCATACATATAGCCGCTGCTCTCAACCCACCCCTTGGCGTGGTAGCCGCCCTCGGGATCCGACAGGCCCACGCTGTTGGTGCGGTTGACCAGGATGTTCACCAGGGCGTGAAGGTCGATCAACACCGGCAACTTCAAAAACTCCAGGGGATCCATCAACGAGAACCCCACACCGCCGCTGACCGTGTGATAGCTGTTGTCCAGCAGCAGGTTCATATAGCGCTGGTCCTCTTCCAAGGCCGAGGGATTGTAGGCGTACCCCAGACGAATCTTGGTGAAACCACCCTTAAGCGTCCACTCCAGACCGGCCTTGGGGTTCCAGGTATCCCGGGAACGGATGGGCGGGACGGGATACGAGCGCACTCGGAAATCCCCGTACTCTTCCAGGGGGGCCAGTCCACCTTTGTCATTGATCACTCTTGGCTCTACATTAAAATTCGAAATATTGATATTATCGCCAATCTGAGACCAGAACACATAGTCCAGTTGCGCCGACAACGTCAGATTCGGAATCATAGTAAAACCAACACCGAGTCCAGTGGCAGCGGGAACATAGAAGAAGCGACCCTTGAGGTAATATGGAAGGTCGGCCTGTAAGGTGTATCCCATATTCATATCCACGCCCACGGCCACATCAAACCGCAGATCCATAGCTTGTGCGAATCGATAATAAGCCCCGATGTCCAGCCCATGAACCGGGGTCACCAGGACGCCGAATTCGGGAGTGATGGCCGTGGCAATCTCCTGACCAAAGGTGGCCTTGCCGGGATTGGGGATCTCCTGTTTGCCGGCCGGAGCCTCAGGATCAAACGTCGTCATGGGGGCCAGAGACCCCACGTTCCCCTCAAGGTTTGCCAGAATGGAGACCGAAGCCCCCAAGGAAAGCACATCGTCCCACACTTCCAGACCCGCCCCGATTACCATGCGCAGGCGCTGAATTCGGCTTCCCATCACGGGGTAAAACGGCTGGTCAGGGGTTTGGCCCTTGACCGAGACGATGGACATGCCCGCGCCGGGTACCGAGATGTATCCGCCAAAGGCCATTCGCTGCGGGAAGCCCGGGATCATCCGCTGCACCGGGAGTGCAAAATGCAGGTCGATCTGGTTCAGCGACCGTGGCTCGGCCTCTTTGCCAAAAAGTCGGTCGACCCGAAGCTTGGTCTTCTGCAATTGGATGGTGCCCTCGTCCAGCACCTGCATGTAGGGGATCTGCCCCAGCGAGCCATAGTCGGTCACTCGAGCGCCAATGTCCGTGTACAATCCCAGATACTGGATGCCAAACCGAAAATCCTTGGCATTAACCAGCAAGGCCGGATTGTACCACGCCGCAAAGCCGTCATCGGCCAAGGCCGCCATGCTTCCGCTTAGCGCAGCGCCCCTGCTGCCAGGCGCTACCACCTCTTGGCTCAACGCCAGCGGCGCACTGAGGGTACAAACCAGAACCAGAGGCAAACCGTTCAAAAGCCACCGCATGTTAAACTCCATGCAGACAAAGTTCGGGCGAGTATACCGCCTGTCGACCCAGAGTAAAGAGAGGCTATCTCAAAGCCTGCAACGCCTTGGCTGCAGCGGCGATGGCTTCTGTATCCGCACCCGATGCTGCACTCTCCATGGCCCGCTCCAGGGAGCCCAGCTTTCGCAGCGTCCCCGAAGTCTGCTCCTGCAAAGGTGCCGCCAGCTTGGAATGAATGGTGCGCAGTTCGTCTCCCGAGGCCTTCCAGTTCAGCCAATCCTGCGTAGGGACCCCGCCGTCCAGCAAGGCCTGGGCCTCGGTGATCACGGTCTGGAGCTGTTCGTTAAACGGTCCCAAGTCCGCATTACCGCCGGGAACCAGATCGGATTGCGGCTTTGAGGCATCGGCCTTTCCTTTGGCGGCCTTGGCTCGGAGTTTCTCGGACAGCACCCCAGCCCCTTTTCGAATCTGCTCGGAATCGAAGGCTTCGGGCAGGTTTACTCGCAATCCAACGGTGGCGACCAGAAAGGCCACCATCTCCATCAGGAATTGTCGCAGCGAGATATCCATAAGCGCAGACAGAATCCAGTAGACCCCCACAAACCCATAGGCCAGCACCACCAGGGTCGCCATGGGAGTCAGAACCACGCCTTCTTGAATGATGACGATGTACGTGGCGATGCCGGCCGTGACGGCACCAGACAGCGCTCGCACGATCTGCAGTGGCGCACTGATGTCCAAAGGCAACGCCTCCCGGAACGAACTGGGGGCTGCGGCCTCCTCTTCCTCCTGTTGAGCCTGCCTTCGTCTGGCTTCTGCTGCGGTCTCCCCACGGTTTGTCAGCCGTACTCCGCACACCACACAGGTTTCGGCGATGGGCTGCTCCCACCCGCACCCAGGACATCGCATGTTCACGCCCCCTTCATGAATGGCCGCAGATTTACGCCTTGTGCCGGAATTTGTCCAGCGAAGCTCACTTCGCCGGCTGAGATGAACCGCTTAGAGAATAGACCGCCAAAAGACTCTGGCCAGCCAGTCGATTGCCCTTGAGATACGTGTTCATTGTGCGCCCGGACGCTTCGTCCTTCCGCAGCGACGGGTGCAGCGGGTTCAACAGCCCGCGGCCCACCTCTTCGCCGATGACCCCGATGAACGTCACTGTACCATCCGGGTCCACACTCTCCACGACTACGGCCATGTCGGGCGTGCCATCCCCCAGAAATAGAATGTCGCCAGGCTGAGGAGTCAGCTTCGCCATTCCAGGCTTGTATAGCCGCTGCACGAGCCCCTCGGTGGAGCTGGTGTGCGGCAAAAGGTTATTAACCACCAGCACATGCCGCAGGAAGGAGTCGGAATCGAAGGAATTTCGCAAGCCAACCAGCCTGGCCGCCGCAGCGACCATCTCGGCTCGAACCACGGTCTGGTCTGCCCCCCGCAGCCATTGTGAAGGCGACGATTCCAAATCGGGCCCCTTGGTCCCACTCTTGCCGGAACTGGCCGTCCTGGCCGGTTTGGAGGTTCTTCCGGAGGCTTCCGACATCGACGTTCGCTGAAAATAGGGCGGCCGCCATGACTCATTCAGCAGGGTGTTGTTGAAATAGTATCCACGCTGAGTTCGTTCCAACTGGGCTCCACAGCCTCCTGTGAGCGGCGCCAGCAGTAGCAGGCACATGGGTATACATAGGGAAGGTAGAAGACGATCGCACATAGATCGGCCTTTGAATCGTTGACGCATGGGCCCTCCCTCGCTATCATCCTAAACCGGTTCGCGAAGGGGTCAAAATTCCTGGGTCGGACGAGCAGGCTGCTCGTCGAAGACTCTCTTTGCGGGCAGGAATCTCCAGAGGAACACTCGGGTGCCCGCAGGGCCCCCAAGGAGGCAAGGCATGAGAAAGGTTCTCTCAGTGTTGGCGGTGGCCGTTTTGTCCATGACGGCGACGGCGTGTGCCGAAGACGCAGCGGGGTTTGGGTCTGCCAGCATCGAATGGAGCGTTCAGGGCAAACGTTGTGACACGGCCGGTATTGTCATGGTGCGTGTCGATCTGATTCAGGACGGGACCCTGGTCATCAGTGAGTCCGCTTCCTGCGGCAACGAAAAACTGCTCCTGGAGGAAGTCCCCGAGGGAGTTTACGACGTCATGGTCTACGGGCTGAACAAAGACAGCCTGAAGATTTATCAAGGAGAGTTCCCGGGACTTCGGGTTCGCCCCGGGAGCGTACCTGCGACGACGCCTGAAAAGATCCCGCTGGTCGTGATCAAGGGCGAGCTGAAACTGATGTGGATTCTGCCCACGAACAAACCTTGCTCGGGGAACGATATCCTTAAGGTAGAAGCGACGTTGTGGCGCGGTGTGGATGTCCTGCGCACCGTCGAGTTCTATTGTGACCCAGGCTCGGTCACGTTAACCAAGGACGAAGCGGCCATTCTGGCCGAGTCCATGGTGGCGTTCGCCGATGGTTGGATGGTCTTCAGCGATCTGGTTCCCGGCGAAATTGCCGTCAATCTGTTCGGCGTTTCCAAAGAAGGGAAGCGAACGGCCTATGGCGAAGAAACCGTGGAAGTTCCCATCGGCAACGATGTGGAAGTAGAAGTTCCGCTGACGGCGTGCCAGGATCCGTGCCAGTAGCCCCGGCTCGGCAGACCGGTTGGCCCATCGTGGCCTTGGCCGGCAGCCCCCGCCTCCGCGTCCTGGATGAAATTGATGTTGACCGGTTGGTCAAGGTCTGGTAAAAGCTCGGCACCTCGCGTGGTATCGAGGTGACACCGCTGTGTTGGGAGTGTGCCATGAAGGTTAGAGCGCTGTTGGGCAAGAAAGTCGGGATGACCCAGATCTTTTCCGAGACTGGTGAAGTGATTCCCGTTTCCGTGATCAAGGCCGGACCCTGCTTGGTCCTGGAAAAAAAGAGCAGCCAGGGCAAAGATGGCTACACCGCCATCAAGCTCGGGTATCAGCCCACCCGGGAGAAGACCCTGGTGAAGCCGGAGATCGGATACTTCAAGAAGTTGGGCGCCGCCCCGATGAAGTACATCCAGGAAATCCGCATGACCGATGACCAGATGCCCGATTACGAAGTGGGCTCGGAAATCAATGCCTCCATCTTCGAGATCGGCGACATGGTCACCGTGACGGGCAAGATGAAGGGCCGAGGCTTCTCGGGCGTCATGAAGCGCCACAATTTCCAGGGCAAGAACCACAGCCACGGTACGCACAAGTATGAGCGTCACGGTGGTTCGGTGGGCTGCTCCACGTGGCCGTCCCGAATCGTCCCCGGCAAGAAGATGCCCGGTCAGTACGGCAACACTCAGATCAGCCAGGAAAACCTGATGGTCGTGAAGGTCATGCCGGAAGAAGGCCTGCTGCTGGTCCGTGGGTCCATCCCCGGCGCCCGCAACACCCTTTTGACCGTCCGCACCTCCAAGAAGAAGTGGAAGCGCGAGACCCCGGCCAAATAAGTCGGCTTCTCGAATTCTCGCACGAGGCCCTCTCTGGCGAACGCTCCATTTCTTCTGACCTGACTGCCTCCACTTTTTGGGGGTGACCGTGGGTCTGCTGCAACCACTGCATCTTGTGCTTTTGGGCTTGGCCCTTCTGGGGCCCAATGACCCGATCTCCCCAGATACTGCATCCCCAAGTTCAGAACAGGTGGCTTCCATGCAGACAACCGTCGATGGGTTGCGAAAATTGGGGTTGACCGAATTGGGCGCGTTTCAAGAGCTTTCCATGCTGTTGGACGTGGCCCCTCACCGCCTGGTAGGCAGTCCAGGGGCCGCCGCCGCTATACAATATGGCGAAAGGCGCATGCGTGAGCTGGGCTTCGACCAGGTCCATCTGGAAGCCACCCTGGTTCCTTCCTGGACACGTGGAGACCCCGAATCACTGACCGTCGTGACTCCCACCGAAGCAGCGGCTACCCCGCTGAGACTGGCCGCCATCGGAGGCAGCGTGGCTACCCCGGCCGAGGGCATCGAGGCAGAAGTGGTCCATGTTCGGGCCTTTGACGATCTGGAGAAACGCCGTGATGAATTGGCCGGCAAGATCGTGTTCCTGGATCCGCCAGTGCCGTGGCAGGAGCTTGAGTCCTTTGGGATTTACTCTGCCATGGCCAAAGCACGCGTGCGGGGCGCATCACAAGCTGCCAAATTCGGGGCTGTGGCCCTGTTGACCCGTGCCATCACCACCCGCCGAGACGACACTCCCCATACGGGCATGATGATCTATGACCCCGAACTGCCCAAGATTCCTGCGGCCAGCGTCGCCTACCTGTCTGCTGAACGTCTGGTGGCGCTGCTGGATCAAGAAGCCCCGGTGCGCCTTCGGTTGACGTTGAATTGTTCCCAAACCGAAGAGGTGGAATCCTTCAGCGTAATTGGGCAGATCACGGGCTCTGTGTACCCCAATGACGTCATCGTTGTGGGCGGGCACCTGGATTCCTGGGACCTGGGACCTGGTGCCCATGACGATGGTGCGGGGTGCGCCCAGTCCATTGAAGCCCTGCGCCTGATCCGCGCGTCAGGTTTCAAACCCGCCAGAACCATCCGGGCCATTCTGTTTATGAACGAGGAGTTTGGCGGCACGGGTGGCAAAGACTATGCCCGCCATCCCGACCGACAACACGAGCGCCACCTGTTGGCCGTCGAGTCCGATCGGGGTGGGTTCACCCCAAGAGGCTTCTCGATGACCGCCGAACCTGATGTCATCCAGCACTGGAACCAGTACCTGCCGCTCTTTCAAAGTGTGGGCATCGATTGGTTCAAGCAGGGCGGATCTGGTGTAGACGTACGTTACCTGGAAGATCTTGGGGCGCTTTGTCTTGGGTTTGTACCCGATTCACAGCGATACATGGATCTGCATCACTCTGCCAACGATACCCTGGCCGAAGTCAACCCCCGAGAGCTGGAGCTTGGCGCCATCGCCATGGCCACCCTGGCCCTGGTAGCTTCCGAACTGGAATTCAAAACACCGGCAGCCAACGCACAGCCGTAGCGCGTCGGCTGGGGTGACCGCGGCCCATCCGACTTCGCTTCGCTTCGTCGCACGGGCCCGCCCCCTCCCGTCCCCCGTTCTACAAACGGGGGATGCCGCTCTCCAGAGCTGCGTCGTTATTGTGTGCGTCAGTCAAACCTGGTCAGATCGGCCGGCGGGCGCCCCCTGGGCAAGGCGGCCGGCAGGGCGGCGGCGCAGTCGTACGCATCGGTACTTCGAGCACGACGCCCGACGGCCAACGCCGCCCAGGGGGATGACCGATGGCCGACATGACCAGGTTTATATGCAGAAGCCGCCCGAACAGGTGTACCCCAAGCAGCAATCGGCACTGGACCCGCAATTGGTCCGACAGGCAGTGCCGCTGCACACATAGGGACAACAACTCACTTGGACCGCGGGGGCACAGGTTCCAGTGCCGTTGCATAGTAGCGGCGGCGTGCGCCACCAGCCCGAGCAGGTTTGTGCCGCACAGGTGGTCCCAGAGGGCCACAGACGGCATCCATAGGCCCCATCGCAGAACCCATCCTGGCCACAACTGGAAGCCGGTGACGCCGTGCAATCCGCAAGGGGATCGGACCCTGCCGCAACAGCCATGCAGGAACCGGCGCCATTGCACACCCCACATAGCGGACACTCATTGTCCGGGTCAATGTTCGCTGCAATAAACGTGCATGTGCCCACACTGCCAGCCACGCGGCACGAGCGGCAGGCTCCGGTGCAGTCGTTGTTGCAGCAGACGCCCTCGATGCAAGATCCCGACGCACACTCGGTGGTCGTGGAGCAAGAAGCACCGATGGCCTTCTTGGGCACACATTGATTGGCACCACAGTAGTTGCCGGCACAACACTCCGACGAATTGGCGCACCAGGTTCGACACGCCGTGGCCCCGCACTGGTACGGGCAGCAGCTAGCGCTTGGTGTGTCTACACAGCTTCCAATTCCATTACACATGTCCGCAGGATAGTAGGTGGTGCCTGAGCAGGACTCGGCAGCACATTGCGCCGTAACGCCCCACAGACGGCAAGAGCCGGTCCCGTTGCACGTCCCGTCCTGGCCACACACGACCTGTGCAGCACACTCATTCAGCGGATCCAGACCCGCCGTGACGAAGGTGCACGCCCCGGCACCGTTACACACGCTGCAATTGGGGCAGTCGTTGGCCGGGTCCGTGGAAGTGGACGAGAAGGTACACGTGCCCAGCCAACCCGCCACATTGCAGGCTCGACAGGCACCCGTGCAGTCTCCGTCGCAGCAGTAGCCATCCGCACAGAAGTTGGTGGCACACTGCGAGGCAGCCGTGCAGAGATCGCCCCTGGCCTTCTTCGGCAAGCAGGTATTCGAGGCAGAACAATAGAACCCAGTAATACAATGGGCATCCAGGGTGCAAGAGGTGGCACAAACAGCGCCGTTGCACACACCATAGGGCGAGCACCCCACCGCACCGCTGTCCACACAAGACCCGGAACCGTTGCAGGTATCTGCCGGGAAGGCCATGCCCGCCACACATGACGCCGCCACACACACCGTTCCAGCCGCCGTCATCCGGCACGCCCCAGCACCGTTGCAGAAGCCGTCCAAGCCACACGGCGGCACCGCACCGCACTCGTTAAGCGGGTCAAGACCCGCCGCCACGGCAGCACAAGCGCTGGCCCCGTTGCAAACCTGGCATGTGCCACATTCGTTCTCGGGATCCGTGTTGATGGCGTGTTGCCCGCACGTACCAAGAGCACCGGCCCTGTTGCAGGCTTGGCAGGCTCCCGCACACGCAGTGTTGCAGCAATACCCATCCACGCAGTTACCGCTCTGGCACTCGTCAGCGGAGGCACAGGCCGAACCGTTTACCTTGTCGTTGTAACAAAGGCCACTCTGGCAGTACCCCGAAGTGCAACACTGTGCGTTGGTACTGCACGAGGTTCCGCAACTGCTTCCGGAACAGGCATACGGGCAGCAACCGACCGTACCCGAATCCAGGCAGGCCCCGCCCCCCGAACACTTGTCGGCAAAGCTGACGGTGTTCCCGGCACAGGTTTGCACGGCACACACGGTGCTGGTGTTCCAGTACTCGCAAAGGCCGCCCACACAAACACCCGTGGTTCCGCAGGTGGAAGCCAGGGTGGTAGCGCAGTCGTTGCCCGGGTCGGTTCCATTGGTCGCCACGGTGCAATAGCCCAGACCGCTGCAAGTCTGGCACGAGCCACACTCATTCTCGGGGTCCGTATCGCTTCCGTAGAACGTGCACGTGCCCAGCGAGCCCGCAAGCCCACAACTGCGGCAGCCGCCGGAACAGGACGAGTTGCAACAGTATCCGTCAGCGCAGAACCCAGAACTGCACTGGTTGGCAGACGAGCAGGTATTGCCGTTGGTCTTCTTGGGAATACACACGCCGCTGTTGCAGAAGTTCCCAGCGCAACAATGGGTGTCCAGCGAGCAGGAAGACCGGCAAGAGCCACCGGCATCCAGGCAGGTGTATGGACAACAACTGCTGTCCACACTGCAGCAGACCACGCTGGCCAGTGAGGCGCGTGCAGTGCACTGCAGCGGCACCGACCCCAGATTATCCGGATTGCCCGGGCCCGTGTAATACTGGTCCTCGCCGCACTCGGACAGGGTCCAGATTCGCCCCGTGTCCAAGCCACACCCGGCGTTTTGAGCCTCTCGGTTATTCACCTCGGTCCAGGTGCATAGTCGGGCACTGCGGGCCTGACACGCAGCCACAGCCTGCGTGAACGTCACGGGAACCCCACAGGGCTCTGCTTCGCTGCAGGTCCAGGAACTGCCCAGTCCCGCATCCCAAAACAGCGTCTCACACGACGAAGCCGGGGTGACACACGTCCCATCGCCGTCGCAGTAGCGTGCGCCGGAAAGAGCCGACCCCGCACACGCCGAACTGCCGCATGTGGTGCCGCCGGGCCAAAGCCTGCAAGCCGCCTTGCCATTGCACTGGCCGTCCCTGCCACACGTGGTCTGCAGTTCCGCCGCACACTGGTTCTTCGGATCGGAGCCATCTGCTGCATTCGCACACGAACCGGTGCCATTGCAAACCTGACACAAGCCACACTCACCTGCGGGGTCGGTTACATTGGGAATGAACGCACAGATCCCCGACAGGCCTTCCTGGTTGCACGAACGGCACGTGCCGCTGCAACCCGAGTCACAGCAGACGCCGTCGGCGCAGAAGCCGGTCAAACACTCTTTGGCCAGCCCGCACGAAGACCCCAGCACACGCTTCGCCTTGCATGTCCCTGCGTCACAATAGTTCCCGGTCATACAATCGGTGTCCAACGCACACGTAGTTCGGCACGCCGTTCCCGTTGCATTGCAGTTATAGGGCGAGCACGAGGTGAAGCCCGAATCCACACAGCCACCGGCGCCATTGCACAAATCGGCCGTGTAGTACAGATACCCCACACACGTGGTACTGACACAAACCGTTGCGGCAGCATGGAAGGCACACCCACCCGAACCGTTGCAACTGCCCGTTAGGCCACATGTAGCGGGACCCTGTGCAGGACACTCCGAAAGCGGATCGGTACCGGCCGGGGCAACGGAGCAGGCTCCAGAGCCATTGCAGGTGGCACACGTTCCACATTCATTGTCCGGGTCCGTCAGGTTCGGAATCTGAACGCAGGTGCCGACACTGCCGGCCACATTACACGCCATGCAGGTACCCCCACACGCCGAGCTGCAACAGACACCGTCCACACACGCCCCCGAGCCACATTCATTGTCCGTAAGGCAGGGCGCTCCCACCCCCAGGTTGGCCACGCACTCACCCACACTGCAGTGGAAGCCCGAGCAGCAATCGACGTTCGCAGAACAACCTGACAGGCAGCCGCCTCCACCACACACATAGGGACAACAACTGTCGGCCGTGGCGCAGCACTGGGCATAGGCCAAATCGGTGCCTTCCGAACAAGCCAACGGCACCAGACCCGAGAAGGCCGGATCGCCAGCCATGGTGTAATGACTCTCTTCGGCGCACTCGGTCAATGCCCAGACTCGCTGGTTTTCATAACCGCAACCGCTGCCAACCGTTTCTCCGGCGTCGATTTCGCCCCACGTGCACAGGCGTGCATTAATGGAAGCGCAGAAGGCCTGCGCCTGATTGAATGTGACCAACCCCGAGCAGGGCCCCGACTCGGCACAGATCCAATCGTTGCCCGGCGAAGCCAGCCAACCAGAGGACTCACAGGAGCCGGTCTGAGGCAGGCATGTGCCTTGGCCATTGCAGAAGCGAGACTCGGTAATCGCATTTCCCGAACACGCGAAGTCCTGACACACCGTACCCGCCGGCCAATGTCGGCATGCCCCCAACCCGTTGCATACGCCGTCCAAACCACAGGTGTTTGGAGCCGACGCGATACAATCCGACTTGGGATCTTGCCCTTCGGCCGCCAGCGTACAGGCGCCCGACCCGTTGCAAGTTGCGCACGGACCACACTCTCCCGAAGCGTCCGTACCCGCTGCCACATAAGAACAGATGCCCGTGTAGCCAGCGATGTTGCAGGCGGTGCAGTTCCCCGCACATGCCGTGTTGCAGCAGTAGCCGTCTACACAGTTTCCAAACAGGCACTCGGCATTGGCGCCGCAGGCCGTCCCATTGGGCTTCTTGGACTGGCAGACGCTTCCAAAGCAGTAGTTACCAGCCGTACACTCCGTGTCCATGGTGCACGAGGTCCTGCAGGCCGTTCCACTACACGTATACGGAGCACAGGGAATAGTGCCCGAATCCAGGCACGTCCCCTCTCCATTACATCGGTCTGCCGCATACAACGTGGATCCCGAACAGGACTGCGCAATACAAATGGTCGTGGGTGTCCGCAAACGGCAGGCGTAGAACCCGTCGCAATTGCCGTCAGTCCCGCACGTCGCCACGGGTTGTGCCGCACACTGGTTCTTCGGATCGGTGCCCAGCGTGGCGGCCTTACAACCTCCGGAACCGTTGCACACACCACACAACCCACACTCGTTGCCCGGGTCGGTGTTGTTCGCAATAGGCGTGCAGGTTCCCACAAGGCCGGCCAGCACACACGAGACACAACTTCCCGTGCACGTAGCAGTACAACACACCCCATCGGCACAGAAGTTCGAAGTACACTCATCGGATGTCCCGCAGGCCGTCCCTAGCGCCTTGCGGGCCACACAAACACCGGAACCATTACAGTATTTTCCTGTAACACAATCAGCCGTTGTCACACACACGGTAAGACAGGCAGTACCAGCCCCGTTGCACATGTACGGTGAGCACGACGTTGTGCCCCCATCGGTGCATACATTCGGAGCGGTGCAAGTGTCAGTATTGTACAACACCGCATTAGAGCAGGTCTTGGGAGCACATTGGGTGCCGGGAGCGAAATACCGGCAAGCCCCGCCCCCATCACACGCCCCATCAAAACCGCACGAGGCGGCTGCCTGAGCCGGGCATTCTGCCTTGGGATCCGTGCCATCGATGGCGTTGATACAAAGGGGCCCAACTCCCGAACACGCCGAGCAGATGCCGCAATCATTTTCAGGGTCGGTGCCTGCCATTCGAGGCGTACAGTTACCAGGCGTCAATGCACACGTGGCGCACGGGCCGTCACACAGTTCGTTACAACAGTACCCATCTGCGCAGAACCAACTGTCGCACTGGCCACCCTCGATGCAGGCC
>CAYTWV010000031.1:0-299 GCA_964442235.1 uncultured Myxococcales bacterium
TCATCGAGGCCTGCGAGGTAGCCAGGCCCTCCCGAGTCTCGAGAAGATCTGCACTGACTCGCTCCAATTCGCTGCGAGTGGACCCCAAGTCGGTCAAAGCCTTTGACAGTTCTTCCTGAACGCTTGCCAAATCGAATTCGGTCTTTTCCAGGTTCTGGGCCGTTGCAGCCAACTCGGCCTGTTTGGCCTGAAGGTCTTCTCGGGTGGTATCCAGGAACCCCAAGGCCTTAACGAATTGGGACTTGGCCATCTCCAGTTCGGACCTGAGGTCCGAATTTTCGGCCACAAGCGCTTTCACC
>CAYTWV010000031.1:309-10262 GCA_964442235.1 uncultured Myxococcales bacterium
TCCGCTTCTTGTTCGGCAGCTTCCTCTTTGGCCTGGCTCAGTTCTTCCATGGTGGTTGCCAGTTGGGTAGAGACCTTCTGGCGCTCGGCTTCCAACTGATTTGCGTGCTCTTCCCATGCAGCTCTGGCGCGTTCCAACTCTTGCAGATGGGTCTCCAGGGACTGGACGGTCTGACACGAGTTTTGGAACTGCTCGGAGGTCGTGGCATAGGCCTGTTCCAGGGCCTTGTAGCGTTCCATGGCTCCAAGGTGGCTGCGCTGCAGGATGGCGTGGGACGTCTTTTCTTCCTCCAGTTCGGCACTGGTCTCGGAGAGCGTCTGGGCCAAGGACTGGCGGCTGGCTTCGGCCTCTCTCAGGCGAAGTCGTGTCGCTTCGAGGGTGTCGCTCTGTTCGTGGAGGGCCTCCTCACGCAACTCTAGTTCTTGCTGCGCGGTAAGCAACAGCGCACGGGTTTCCGAGAGATCCGCAAGACAATTGGAGAGGCGCTCGGCGGTTTCGCGCTCCACCTCCTCCAATTCATCCACGCGGCCCGTTTCCAAAGCCAGGTCCCCTTCAAGACTGCCAATGCGGGCTTTGAGCACCTCGGCTTGAGCCAAAGACGAACCCAGGGCCTGATGCAACTCTTTAAGCATGGCGTCGCGTTCGGCGACCGCGCGCTGCATATCCTCCAGACGGCGCCCGAGCAGAGAGGCATTATCGGAGAGCGAGGCCCTGGAATTGGTTGCCTCATCCAAGCGCTGCTGAAGGTCGTGGGAGGTTCTTAGGAGCGTTTCATGCTCTCGCGTACGAGAGGCCAACTCGTTTTGAATTCTGGCCAGCTCGGCCTCGAGGCGCCCCACCTGGTCGTCCAATTGCGGCAAACGAACCAGTCTTGCGGAGTCGGCTTCACGACGCCTTCGCAAGTCTGTCAACGCTGCCTCCACTTCGGTCTTGGAGGCTTGCAAGGTGGTGCATTCCGTTTGCACTTCCTGCAATTTGGACTTCATAGAGGTCTTCTCGTCCCGCAGAACTTCGACCTCTTTCCGCTTGGATTCCAGTTGGCCCTTGAAGTGTTTCACTTCCTCGCCCAGCCGGGCGATTTCCCGGTCGAAGCGTTGACGCTCCATATCGGGGGCACCCACCATGCCGCTGCTTTCCGCCCGTACTCGGGCCATCAGCTCACGCTGCCTGTCCATGGCTTCGTCGAGCTTGGCCTTGACCTGAGCAAGCTGGCTCTTTAGCTGTTCGTTTTCCCGCTGGAGCGAAATTTCCATGCTCTTGACGCGTTTGAGAGCAGACTCCGCTTCACCCAACTGAACGGCTCGCATGGCAAAGATAGTGGGGCTTCCGGGCTCATCATACTGCGGCACCGGGGGCGCGGCGGGTGGGGCGTCATCGAAGGAAAGGTCGTCGGTGGTATGTTCCTCTTCGACCAGGGGGTCAGCCTCAATGGACTGGACCTCCGATTCCGCAAGGACCTCCACTTCGGGCTCGGGCTCGGATTCGGGCAACACTTCGGTGAGTTCTTCCTGGAGCCCCAAGGCCGAACGCACGGCGACGACGACGTCCTCGTTAGAGGAGGCTTCGGGCAGGAACTGCAGGTCGCCGGCATCAGGCCAAAGCTCTTTGGCGTATTCGATCTGCTGCTGGGTCAACACCAGGAGGGCGGGGAACTGCAAAAGGCCCATTTCCATAGCATCTTCAAAGACCTGCCAGGAACGGGAGAACTCATGGTGCAACACCAGAAGTTGGGGGGGCTGACCCAAGTCCAGGTCAGCAGCCGAAGCGGCTTCCCCAAGACGGATCACCTCGAAGCCACCGGAGTGAAGCAAGGGCTCGAGCATTTGAAGCAGTTCTGACGGAACTCCGAGAAGAACAGCCGACCTGGTAAGGGCCATCGCGACCTCCGCGTGCATACTGCGCCGATCCTACAAGGAACGGCGGGAAAAGCCAGTATTTCCTGAACTGCCAAAGTGCGCCAATTCGGTGCCATTTTCCTAGGGGCACAAGCGGATTATGGAGCCTGGGGGACCGTCACCCAGAAGAGGGCCTCATGACTGGAGGCCTCGCCCTGTTGGATACGTTGCTGCAGTCGAAGGATATCCACGTCGCGCTGCACGGAATACTGGGCCGAATCGCTTCGAATCAGGCCCGATGAAGCTCCGGCGTCCCCACCGGGTGCGATGGAATTAGGAGCACGGTCATGGGTGGGCGAGCTTGCAGCGGGATCGGACGAAGTCTGGTATTCCGCTGGGCTCTCGTGAGAAGAGGGCGCATTTGCGACGGCCTTGGAGGACCCGGAAGACAAAATTCGCGCCAGACCCAGCCCCACCAAGGCGACGACAAAGGCCCAGAGCAATATCTGGGATGCCTTGCGGTGGAACCACCGTGCCTTGGGCTGGCAAAGGGCGACACATCGATTACAGCGAATGCAGTCCAGGTCGTTGGGCGTCACGCCCAAGTGGCACCTGGCGAAATTCCGTTTGGGCGACAGTGGTTGCGCCAGTCCAAGATTCTGCCCCAAGGAGCACACCGCTCCAAGCGGGCAAAGGAAACGGCACCAAGGGCGGTGCCAGACCAGGGACCCGGCCAGAATGACCAGCAGAATGGCGACGGCCAGATCATCCCATCGGAACGAGAAGGCAAAGGAGAGCGGGTCGAAGCGAAATACGGCGTCGATTCCAATCACTGCGCCCGCCAGCAGCGAAACAATTGCGATGCCGTACTTCACCTTGCGCAGGGCCCGTTCAGTAGTGACGGGAGCCCTCCATTGAAGTCCAAAATGAGCCAGCAGGTCCTGCAACGCGCCAAAGGGGCACATGTAGCCGCAAAACAGTGGCCCCGCCAGCAACAGTCCCAGCAACAGTGCCCCCAGTGCGACCAGCCAGTTCAGATTGCCCAAGGGGAGTGCGGCTTCCAGCCACCGCACGAATTCCGAGAGGGTGAGTTGCGAATTCAGCCAGACACCGGAGACAACCAGGGCCAGGACCAGGACGATCATTCGAATCCACTGACGGCCTGTGAAATAGGCCCCGATGGCCAGCAAAGCGACCAGAGCCAGCAGTGCGGCAGACCATGGGAACGGCGTATTCGGTCCGTCGGGAGAAACTTCAGCCACGGGCATCGCCGGCAGCGAAGAAGGCTGGAGGCTTAAGCGAACGGCGTTGGTTATGGCCCTTCGTTCGGTATCGAGCCGCTGCTGACGCATGGCTGCTCCAGCAAGTCGGACGTTTTCAGTCACGGCCTTGCCGGTGAACGTAGCGCCGGTAAACGCCTGGACGCCATTGGGGTCGTCGGGCTTTCCATACTGGACCGTTGGGGCTTCCCTGCCCACAAACGAGGCGAAGAAAGGGGCAATTCCAGCCACGTATTCCGGGGTTTCGTTGTGATTCAGAAATTCCAGGGCCAGGACTCGTTCTTGGGAATCCAGCGTGAGTTGCAGATTCATGGGACCGCCGTACCCTGAGACCTGTTGGGCATAGGGACCGGTGGCAACCACCCTGGCACCGGGCACGGCGGGGGCCGTCACACGAAGCCGCGGGTCCAGTCGTTCCGCCTGTGGCGCCTGCTGAAAATCCAGCAACCCCAAAGCACTTGCACCAGCCACGGTCAACAGGGCCCACAGCAGGACTCTGCGCACCAGAGGGGATGCGACGGCCGTTGGGGCCCCCCGACAGGCGGGCGATTCAGCAGGCCGCCCAAGGAGACCTGCGCACCAGAGGGCCTGCAGGGCCAACAGAGCGACCACCAAGACGGCCATGGTGCCCAGGGTCCGTGCGGGGCCCATGGAGGGAATCCAAACCCAACCAGCGAGCAGCGCACCAGACACGGCACCCAGGGAATCCAGGGACTGAAACCAGGCAGCGGCATCGGGGCCCGGCGAACTCTGTTGAGTAAGCTGTTGCGAAGTCAGCACGAGCGAGACGCCAGACCCCAGGCCGGCCACGGCTGCTGCCACGGCATAACCCGCCACAGGCAGTTCGGAGGCCCCAAACAACACCCAGTACAAGGCACCCAGTGGGAGCAGCAGTGCTGCCGCAGCACACAGGGGCAAGGCCCACGCCGCCAGATTTCCGGTTGCCCTCTTCCACAGAAGTGGCGTCATCCCCGAGGCGGCCAGTCCGACCATGTAGGCAGCATTCAAGAGCGCAAAATGGAGTTGCAGCGATCCAAATCGAAGCTGGAACAGCAGCAGGAGCAGCAAATGAGCGACCATCCCGATGTGGCCCGCAGCCAGGGCCACCAGCGGGGCCAGGGAATTCGCACCTGGGCCCTTGCCCAGTCCCCAGGCCAGCCAGGCAACGAGGAACGCCGCAACGGACCAGAGCACCAGCCGAATTTGGGTGTCGGCATCCAGTCCCAATAGAACTAGAAGCCGCGACTCTCGCTGTTGAATGCGCAGATGATGGGCGTAGGCTGCAGGCCGCGAATCATCAATAATGGGACCTGCGCCCATAAGTGCCAGGCGTTCTCGCCACTCCAGCGTCCTGTAGGACTCGAACTCTTCAAGCAGATGCTCTGCCGCAAGTTCCGGGAATTGGGATTCGATGGCTTGGAAACTGCGCACCCACTCTTCGGGGTGCGTGGGCAGCGTGCCCGTGTCTGTCGCCCAAAAACGAAGCGCCCGCCCCGACGTTAGCGCGGTTCGAGGAAACACGCTGGAGAGTGTGGTCGATACGGACTGTGCGTAGGCTGCGACGGCAGGTCCCGCGTCCGCAGGAGGCAGGGCCAACTCCAGAGTCAGCCGCCCGGCCGGCGCCAGGTGTTTGGCCAGGACCAGCAGGAATCCATGAGTAAGGAACCTGGAGGATGCGGTTCCTGTAGGATCGGGGAACTCCAGGGCGATCAGGTCGAACCGGTCCGGCATTTGCGCCAGGAACGAAAGTGGATCGGCGAAATGAGTGACCACGTTGGAAGCAGTCAAACAGGCGTGTAACCTGGCGGGAAGATGGTGATTCAAGCGCTCTTGTAACGCAGCGTGAGGATGGCCCCAGACCACGGTCCACCCTTCTAGCGCCGAGAGTTCACAAACCAGTTCTTCCTGACCCTGGCCCAGCACCAGCACGGACTGAGGGGCGCCTTGCGCCATGGTAGCGAAGGTTGCGGCGAGAGTACGAGAGCGACCTGAATCGGGATAGGTGGCAGAGAGGTGGCCATCCTCAAACACGGCGGTTTGGCCCTGGATTGTGCCGATGGTGACGTGGGAGGCGGGGGTATCGAAGTCCTCTTGGACCTGGAATGTGTCCGGAAGCGGCCCCTGGTGCAAACGGATCGAAGAGAGTTGTCCTGGAGCCCCCAGCAACGTCCAAACCAGCAGCGCCAACCCTATGGCGACATGCAGGACCCCATTCCTTAAGGGTCCCAGCCGCCACAGGGGCCAGCCAATTCCGGCGGCCCAAACCAGCAGGGCCACCAGATAGACCCACATGGAGGGCACACCGAAGGCAAAACAGAGACTGACTGCGACGCCGCCCACCACGGCGCCGAGGGCCTCAAGGGCAAAGAGGGTGCCGACGTTCCAAGAGGTTAAGGGGTTCACGCTCCGTCGAGACTCTGCCAGTCCCACAAACAGCGCCCCGGTGAGCAAACTGAACGGCGCAGTAGCGACCAGCGTCCAGAAGGCGAGCAAATCCATGGGGTAGAGGTCCAGGGGACCCAGGCCCGCCCAGGCTCGAAGGCTCCAGATACAAAACAGTTCTGCCATTGCAAACGGAATGTAAAGAGCCAACAGTAAGGTCAGTTTCCGAGGGGCCGAAGTCCGGAAGAAGGGTCGGCTGACGAGAGCGCCGACACCGGCCCACCCAACCCAGCCAGCCAGAAACACGGCGGTACCCACATCATTGCCGCCGTAGGCCTGTGCATGTTCCCTAAACAGCAGGCCTTGCAGTGCGATGGAGAGCATGCCCAGCAGCGAGGGCAGCACCAGAATACCAGTCTTAGGCGACGGGGAAGTGCTCATGGGAGATTTCAGTTCTTGGCTTCGTGAAACACGATGGCCTCGAATACCTTGAATGAGGCTCCCTGTTTCCAGCCATCCAGAGGCAGATGGGCCTTGTTGCTCAACCGCTGCAGGGTTTGTTCCAGGGTCCATCCCTGTTCGGGCGCAACCTGGGGCAGGAATACGGCGGCCGCCTTGCCCTTCTGGAGGAGGACCCCGTGTTTGCCCAGCACGATCTGTTCGGGCCCTTCGATGGGTTTGGGCGGCGTCAGCACGGAGACCTCTAGTTCGATTGAATCCAGTTCTTCGGCATTTACGGGGTCGAAGCGCCGATCATGAATGGCAGCGGAAATGGCGTTATCGATGACACCTTGAAACAGGGGGATGTTGGGCGGAATATTTCCGATGCAGCCCCGCAGTTCACCGGCTTTTTTCAACGTCACGAACGATCCGGAGGGCTGCTTCAAGCGTTCTGTCAGGGTTACCCCGGCCTGTTCGGGGGTTGGACGCTCGCCGTGTTTGACCTGACGCTCCAGGGTGTAGCGGGCCAGACGCAGGAGCGCCTGCTTTTCGGCATCGGTCAACCCCTGAGGCCCCTCGGGGCCCAGATAGGGCCATAGTCCGGTATAGGCTGCCGCCAGGTAGGAGACCGAGTTGTTCCAGTCGCCGGTGATTTGCCCTGACATCGCCGAAACAATCCGGTGGGCTCGGGCGTCCCCAGGCAGGATTTGGGTCAACAGGGCCAGGGGGAGGAATCCGCAGATGGTGTCGCCAGTATCCCTCTTGTAGGCCAGCAGTCCTTTCAGGTCCTTGTTCTCCAGGTGAACCCAAACCTGGTCCATCAACTGGGCCAGGCGAGTGGGCGCCTCTTGGGGGCCAATGGCATTGGCGGGGGGCCCTGCATAGCCGTATGCCGGGCCATAGTGAGTGAAGTCAGTGGAGATAACCAGCAAGTCGCCGGGACGAATCACACCCCTTAGGGTTTCGCCTGCGGAGACAACCTCGTCACGAGTCAGATTGGAGACCAGCAGCGGAACCAGAGTGAATCGTTTCAGGGCCCGTTGGAGAAAGGGGAGCTGGATTTCGATGCAGTGCTCTTTAAGGTCGGCGCCCGGCTGTGCCGAGAAGAGGGGGTTTGTGCGCAACTGGGCCACCGCCTGGGGGTCGATTTCGACGGAGCCCAGTGGGGAACGGTAGTGGGTGAAATCGGGCAACGCCACACCACGGAAATTGGCCTTGTGTGCGGGCCCAATGATAAAAACCCGCCCATAAGTCCGTCCCCGAATCGTGTCATAGGCATGTGCTGCAGTGGGACCCGAGAAACGGTGTCCTGCGTGAGGGGCAACCAAGGCGATGGGGTACCCCGACAGCCCGTCTCGTTTGACTTGTTTGAAGTATCCATCCATTTCCGCTGCGAGAGCCTCGGGGTCGTCGGCATACCAACTGCCTGCAATGGCGGGTGGCCGCTCCCTGGTCGGGGCTTGCGCAACGGCTGGTGGCGGGTCTGACACGGTGTTCCCGGGATGCTGCGGAACCTCGGGCCTGGGAGCTGGAAGAGCCGGGCCCATGGGAGGCTGGTGGATGGCTGGGGTGGCAGGCTCGGGGGCCGGGGATTCACTATTGCAACCCAGGGTGTTCCCCATGGCCAGGGCCAGGCTGAGCCATAAGGCCACGCTGGGTCGGGGTGCCGTGTTGCAGCGGGTGCAGCATTGTTGAACCATGCGAATTCCTCCTGCCCCATGAACCATGGACCAGAGGAACCTTAACACAAACCAGTCTGGATGGGGAGTCTATGCTTGGACAGGAGCGGAGTCATCGGAGGGAGCGGCAGCGGGAGCATTGCCTCGGCGCCCTTTACGATAGTTCCAAATACCGATGGCGGTCAGAATCAACCCGATCAGCGCCTGACTGAACGCAGCACCCGAGGTTTCGCTGAAAACATCCTCCAGCGGAGGTCTGACCATGCAGGCCGATTCCATGAGCACCGTGGCCAGTTCGCCTTGAGTGCCACCCTTGTTCAGCATGCGCTCCACAATTTTGTTAAAGTTGCGGTTATGCAATTTCAACAATGCAACGCCGGCTTCCGGGGTCGGCTCGGTTTGAACCGCAGACACGGCTTCGCACCAGGCGTGATAACCCTTGGCAGAACTTTGGTCAAAGGCCTTCTCCGACTCGGGGTTTTTGCAGACGTCGGCAAACGGCTTGGTCGCTTCCACCGCATCGGCCAGGGAGACTTCGACGGCCTTGTCGCGGAAGAAGAGTGCGCCCAGGCCGTATCGACCGCCGCCCACCATGGGCAAAAACACATGAATCAGGCCCACCACCAGGACCACCAGACCGATGACGGCTCGGGTGGACGAACGGGGAGAGGTTGCGGCAGGCACGTTTTTGAGTGTGTCGTTCATGGCTACTGCACCCCCGTGAATTCAACCAGCCAAAGGCTTAGGGCGGGCCAATAGGTGATCACAAGCAAGCTTGCGAACATCAGCGCCAGGAAGGCGATAGAGGCCGCGTACATCTTCAGCACGGGCCTGTTGAATCGCAGCGAAGCCACAAAGAGGTTGATGCCGGCCGGCGGGCTGGAGTACCCGATTTCCAGATTGGCAATGAAGATCACGGCCAAGTGGGCCGGGTGAATGCCGAACCTGTAGGCGACGGGCAGCAGAATCGGCAGCACCACCAGAATGGCCGAGAAGACGTCCATCAGGCAGCCGACGATGAGCAGGAACACGTTAAGCAGCAGCAGGAACGTGATCTGCCTTGGAATGGTAAACAGGCCGAACACCGGCAGATTCTCGGGCATCACGTTTTCGATGAAACCAAGAATCATGTCGGGCACGCTGGCGAATACCAGGAAGTTCAGCAGGCCCATGGCCGCAACCACGATGATGAGAATCCCGCCCACCAGGACGACGCTCTCGACCAGTGCCCGGCGAAACGCTTTGAAGCCAAAGTCCCGGTACAACCCCATCTGCATAATGATGGTATAGACAGCGGTGGCCGATGCGGCCTCGGCGGCCGTGAAGAACCCACCAAAGATGCCCACAGCGATGATGAACGGAATGGGCACCACATAGCGGGCGCCAACCAGTCCAGCCCAGGCGTTGGGCAGGGTGAACTTGGTGCGAAGCACCTTGCGGCGGAAGCCGGTGATGATGGCAAAAAGGGCGATGGCCAGGATCATCAACATACCCGGGAACACGCCGGCCATGAAGATTTGGCTGGACGACGGTACCGGAAGAGACTCCTTGTCCTCATATACGGGCGGCGGCAGGTCTTCGGCAACTGGGGCCTGGTCATTCTGGGCCACTTTGGGGTCACCATCGGCAGCGACGGCGACTTCTTTGGCGACAGCCGCCTGAGCGGGCTTGTCCCCCTCGATGACGGGGTCGTCACCCAGTTCGAACTCATCTCGGCCTGCTGCCGGTTCTGCGGGCGCAGCGTCGGCCGCAGCGGCAACGACGGGTTCGGCAGCGGCTTCTCCGGGCTTCTTGTCGGCTTGGACCTCGATCACTTCGTCGTCGCCCAGTTCGAATTCGTCTTTGGGCGCGGCGGGGGCTGCGGCCTCGGCGGGCTTATCGGCGGCAGCGCCGTCTCCCGCGGGGGCCTCGATGACCGGGTCGTCGCCTAATTCAAATTCGTCTTTGGGAGCAGCGGGCTTGGGGGCCGGGGCGTCAGGTCCGGGGACCTTTTCGCCGCGGGCCGCAGCGAGCTTGGCTTCCAGTTTGCGATCCGCCTCGTCTTCCATGGCGCGGTCGGCCTGCACGTGAACGGCTTCATACTTCAGCTTGGCTTTTGCGGCCTCGGACTTGACCTGGCAAATCTGCACGGCTTCCTGGCGGGGCTTGACGGCTTCGCCAAAGTCACCGGTTCCTGTTGCGGCGTCCCAAGAAAGCCCCATGACCATGGCAATAAGGAAGACCGGAATAGAGGGGGGGAACACAAGTCCCGTACTTCCACCGGTTGTCAACAGGCCCAACGAGAACTTTTCAGGATACTTCTCGGCCAGCAGGATGGGCAGCAGCGGGCCGCCAAG